>NZ_JAGGQY010000028.1:0-8738 GCF_018613105.1 Bacillus sp. ISL-77 | reverse complement strand
AGGTACTTTTTCAGTGGCCTCTAATAGTAATGGTATGGTTTTACTATATATAGATATCTAGGGGGAAAAGAAACAATGGCAAAATTAAAACCTTGTAAGACATGCGGGAAAGAAGTTGCAAAATCTGCTAAGAAATGTCCTCATTGCGGACAAAAATTGAAAATGGGCTTTTTCATGAAAGCTCTAATTGGAATTGCAGCATTGATAGTAATCAGTATTATCGCTAGTATGGGCGGAGGAGACGATAGCGCTAAACCAGCAAGTTCGACTCCATCTAGCAGCGCTCCAGAGAAGAAAGAAGCAGCTAAACCATTGAGTAACGAAGGTGTTTCTTCTGACGTAAAAATTAAAGTTAGTGGTTCAGAAACGAAGCAACAAGTGGGGAATGAATTCTCTAAAACAAAAGCACAAGGCATATTCAAAATTGTCTCTGTTGAAATTACCAATAATCAAAAAGATGCGATTACATTAGATACGAACTCTTTTAAATTAGTAGATAGCAAAGATCGTGAATTTACGTATTCTACTGATGGACAAACTGATTTAGGAATTGCAGAGGATAGTGTTGCAGACTTCTTCTTAAAACAGTTAAATCCTGGCTTAACGCAAAAAGGAAAAATCGTGTTTGACGTTCCTGCGGATGCAAAGGGGTTCAAGTTAAAGGCTACTGGCGGTATGACAGGGGAAGAAATTACACTAAAAGTTGATTAACGATTAAATAAATGGAAAGGATGGCGTTAATATGCCATCTTTTTTTGTGCATTTTAATAACATAATTTATAAGCATTATTTATGCGCATACCATTACGTAGCAAGTAAAACTGCTATACTACCACGTCATAACACCCAACCCTATTTTTACCTTTGCTTTTCCGTCGAGAAGCAGCGGTTATTTTTTTGTGTTCTTACGTTGAAAATTATTATTCAAGAACTACGAAATATAGAGCAGAGCTAAGGCTGCCGCCTTGTAAAAAGCAAAATACAAACGTAAAAAACCCTCGATTATTCATCGGGGGTTCGTTGTTTTTCTTGAAATTTCCGCAGTCTATACAGTGCCATTTCCTTCGCTGCTTCCTTCGTACGACCATAGCAATTGTAAACGCCCAGTTTGCCGTCACTCGCCATAGCCGAGTAACCATCATCGCCAGCATAAAATACTTGAACCTTTATGCGATTTTTTCTTCGGAAAAATAACATATTCAATCACCTCGCTTCCCTCATAAGGACTTCGATAATTTAAGCACAAGTACCTGCGGTTTATTACGACAGTTATGTGACAAGTGGCGTTTTAATTTGAGCAATCACACCAACAATGCGATAGGGTCAGCGCCTATTTACTAGTGGAGCGCTTAACTAATTTGCCGCAAGTGTTAGCGGTACTATAAATAGTTTATTTGCTTACTCTAAACTTTTAATATGAGTACTCTAATTTCTATAGTCACTTACTTGAGAGACTACCATTAAATAAGAATTACTTAATAAGAATTACTTAAATAAGAATTAAAGAATATTGTCGATTGCTAACGCAAACGAGCTAACGCAATAACTATCTATAAAGATAATGGATTAATGCGAATGAAGAGAGAAAGAAGTAATGATAAGAATTATAGACACACTCTAAAAATTTGAGTACCAAACAATAAAGTCTATTGCGCCTATATGTAGGTAGCAGCTTCGAAAGGCTGCGCAAACAAATAGGAGGTAATAACATGAAACAAAAAGTATTCGACAAGACAACGACAGAATGGGCGGCTTTTATCAAATATCCGTTAGACTTACTACAGTATCGCCACCACCCGAACTTTAAGAAGGGCGCAGAGACTTTATTTATGATGATTGCGCATTATTACAACTCAGAAAAAGGCTTCGCATATCCTAGTATGACGTTACTAGCAGCAGACTGCGCAACTACAGAAAGCACAGTAGACAAGCATATAAAGTCGTTAGAATCGCTAGGACTGCTTAAAGTAGTGCGCAGACCGAAAGGGAATTTATATGTACCTATGCAGCCGCTTAAAAGAGAGGACTTTTTTATACAGTACCCCGAAGCAAAAGAATCGTACGACAAGCGCTACAGGAAGGTAGAAGAGCGCAGGGAAATTCGAGAGGGTTACCTAGCCGAGATTAAGAGCCTACACCCAAACGATAGTACGCAAGTAGGCGAAGTAGTAGAAATAGAAGACCTAGAGTTTTAGTGCAGTTGGAGGACAACCAGAGCTATGGTGCAGCACACAAATTTACTGGATTTTAAAGTCTAAGAAGAACACGATCGAGGATTCCTAGACTATTGTGCAGATCAAGCAATAATAATATGCGAACAAATCTTTACTATTAAGGAAGTAGGGATAAGAGCTGTGAGGTAGCTGTAGCTGCCTTTTTTCATTATATTTGTACTAAAAAAGCGAGGGGGGAAGATCCATTAACACAGTTATTCAAGGAACGTCTACAGGTTATTAGAATACTTCAAGCATGAATAATTCATTTATTAACACTTTATGCACAGACACAGGCATAAAATTTAATTTAAAATTACTAAAAAAGATATTGGATGTGTTAATAATGGAGAGGATTCCTGTTATTTTTCAAGGAAAAGATTATATTATGATTTTTCAATACGCATCTGGCTACTGTGAGATTGTCGAAGAGGTAGAACTTAATTTTAAAATTAAACTAGTTCATTTTTCTGAGTTGAAGCAAAAAGGAGTATGACAGTCATTTAGACGGTTAATTTAGTAAACAAAATCTCAGATATAATTACCCAACAAAAGATTGTGAAGAAATATACTTAAAGTAACGTGGCAGTTTAGTACAAGAATCAATATTTAGATACTCTGTTACAAAGGATTACGATTCCTAATCATGGAAACTGACAACTGGTTACTTAAAATAATTGGTAGATATACTTACAACAGAATAGATGTGTTTTCCAGAGTATAGTAGTATGAATCTATATTATTAGGTTCTCATTTATTGAGGGAATGGAGTAGAAAATGTCAAAAATAGTTTCATTTGTTGGTGGAGTTCAAGGACCTTGGAAAGTTGTCCGAATTGAAAATGTAGTTGGAAAACCCTTGGAACCAGTTGAGAAACTCCAAATAGTTGATGGTTCTATAGAAAATCCTTCTTTCAACACAAATTGGATACTACGGGGTGTAACAAGCAACTTGCGTTATACCACAAGTCAAGAGAAAGAACATTTAAATAAGCATTCACCGACACTTGGTAGAAAAGAAGATACTTGTGCTGCATTGATACCAATAAAGAAATCAGTTGAATGGTGGGAGCTTGCACAGGATGAAAGACGTGAGATTTTGGAAGAACAGTCTCAACATATTAAAATAGGACTACGATACTTGCCTGCCATTGCACGAAGATTACACCACTCGCGTGACCTTGGTGAACCATTTGATTTTATCACTTGGTTTGAGTATTCTCCAGATTATTCTAGGGATTTCGAAGAGTTAGTATCAAGTCTTCGTACTACACTTGAGTGGAAGTATGTAGAGAGAGAAGTTGATATTAGATTGGCTTTAGACTAATTTTCCATAAGATAAACCAATAATCGTTTTTAAAAGTATAATTTAAAAATGATTTAAGATTAATTGTTTTTAAGTAAAGGGTGCGCTAGCAGAACAAGGCTATCGCTTTCTTCAACTAAAGGGTGCTAGAGCTCAAGAGGAATCGCTGCGGCGTTCCTTTTTTGTTATGGAGCTAACGAGCAGGATAGTTAAATAAAAACCTGTCTTTTCAGACAGGTTTTTACTTTTAATGAAGCCTACCATTACCGATACTATCATCAACAATGTCATTAAGTTTTTCAATCGCTTGTTCAACCATTTCATCAGCAATCATCACAACATCTGTATCATAATTTTCTTCTTTTGACACTTCGAATTGAAGTTTCTCAGCATAAGGTGCTGGTCTATTCATCATATGAGCCGACATAACTTCACAAAGAAGCTCGCGTCCTGTTTCGGCATTTAACTTTCCTGTACAAATATCGTGCATTACGTTAATGGCAGTAAAATTAGCCGCCTCCATATCACAGCGAGAAGATACCTCGCCCCTAGTCTTTTCAACGATTATACTACCGTCAAATTTCGCAAGTTCATTATACATTTCTTGGGGGACGTTGTAATTAATAACTTGCTCGATAACATCGGTATGGGGCTGTGGGAAATCGTGCGGGATTTCATCACGATAGACAATAGTCCGTTTCCACGGAACATTGTTGTACCAGATTAAACGGCTTGGGATTGCTTCATTTGGAGGACCATATTTTTCAATTGTAAGATTTGCTGATTTCTTTGACATAGCATTCCAATCATTAATAATCCTTTTAACCTTATCCATATCTTCAACAGTTTGAGTTACCTTTTCGGCTCCGCCAAAAGTGTGTACCTTTAAATCGCTTGCCATTGAGATAGCAGCAGTTTTCCATTTTTCTTTTTGTTCCATAAACTTTCACCTTTTCATTGTATTTTTATTTATTATTTGAAAAACGAATGTAAACCATGCAAGATAATAATTCATCAATACCTGTTCTTATTCAAGTAACGGGTGCTATAGTTTAATAACAGCAAGCAGGGTGCGCTTAAAAAGCGCTCTTTTGATTTGATAATAAACATTGGATAGTGTGCGCAACAAATCGAAGAAGTTTAGTTAGAAGCATGTAGAGTTGTCCCAAACAATTAGCTACGCACTTATTTACGTAACTTAATAGGAATTAGCGAAAGTACGATAATACGGGCGAAGAGACAGCAACGAGCGCTATAGCAGCGCTTCTTTTTTTATGAGCTTGCATAGGCGCACACATACGGCACAATACGGATATATACTACGGCATAGTGCTATACAGGTATACGGCTGCAAAGAAAACAGGCACATACTAGGGCTACAAGGGCGGCAGAGTTAGCTATCCTTGCACAAATTAATTCTATCTATCTTATCTATCGAAGGCAGCGAAAGAAGAGCAGCGAGCTTTTAATGCGTCTAACTGTCAGAAAGCTCGAACCCCAAGCCCCCCGACCTCCGCTGCCACAATACTTGCTAAGCAAGGCGCACCTCTTTCGTAGATCTCGCTAACGTTAATAGCTCGCTGTTAGTGCGCCTTGTCTTACGCTTACGTTTATCGTAGGCGCTTTTTTCGTTTAATTAGTCTACTTATCCCTGAAAAATATTGAAAACTCGTCGTTTACCGACTCTTTCTGATTATCTATCTTTGATAGCAAGTCACTTATCATCTTACGTAATTGGATTATGTTTGTAGCGAGATAACCGTCCATTTTCGCATCAGTAAGTTCATAAATACGTCCGTTTTCAAGGTCGCTAAGTTTGTTTCCAATTTCTTGTATCTCGTGACTATACCTTTTCCTTATACCAAGTGCATTTTCCGACATTTTTTCACCTCCTACAAATACTAATATTCTACGAAATATGTAAATCTCCCTCCAAACATAGTAGCGACGGAAACGCTACAACAGCCGTTTTCTTTTGTCGATAATAGAACCTGACGGGCTTTCTTAGAAGGGTTGTTTCGCATTATCTTTTATAACTAAACCAAAGCAAAGGTTTAACTCCCTGCGAGAATAATCATTGTAATGACTTGCAATGTATAATGAATACCCTTCTAATGCTTGTTTTTGTCTTAATTCTTCTACAACAGGCGTATGTTCTACGATGAACTCTAAAGTAGAATTTTCAGTTAGGTCAGAAAGGACACCATGTTGAACATATTGGCTTTTCTTTAAATCTAATCTTCTTAATAATTCTTTTCTTTGGGCTGGTGTTATTTTAATCCCCGAATAGTTTGCGGCTACTTTTCTTTCGTCTACCGTTTTTAACCAATGATTTTGGTAAAACCAAGACTGAATAAGTTTTTTCTTCTTTTCAACTATCCCCAAAATATCAACTTTGTTTCGTAAGTAGTCTTCTGCTATGTCAATTTTTTCTTGTAAAAATCTAACTTTTTCTTTTCTAATAATCTCGTTTTGTCTATTTTTTTCGGCGTATTCAGCGTGTATTTTTTCAATGTGCTGTTCCTTTGCTCTTTGCCTTACTCTTTGGTCGATTACTTTTGAAGCTTCTTTGTAAAAAATTTTTGCGAAGGCTTTTCCAAAGTTCATATCTATACCTCCTTTTAATTACTTTAAATCCATAATAATCCAAACGCTCTTTAGCAGGAAGAACTTTTTGTTGATATTTTTATTTTCCGCCAAATAATTGTGCGAAGAGCGCCCATCTTCTCGAAGGGGGTTAGACGCATGAAACAGTCTAGTCGATATATTAACGAAAAGGCAACTACTAAAACGAAATCAGAGACGAAACTAACGGGGCTTACACGACGATACAAGCAGCGCCCGTCTATGATAGATCACGTTCTACAAGTCGAGAAGTTATGGGAAAGATACGCATTAGCGCTAGACCCTACGGAGAAAGAGCAGCGCCTAGAGAAGCTATTAAAGCGGCTTAGCTTAGTACTAAAAGGCAAAGCGAAAGCAGCAGGCGCACAATTGAATAATAGCCGCCTTAGTGCCGCAGACTTCGAGAGTATTTTTTTCGAGGAAGCATGGAAGCTATGCGATAGCTACAATCATTACGGCGAGTTCTACTTCTACGAGACTTTCTTACTTGTACTAAAGCGCAGAAGTATCGACCTAATAAGGCAGCGCACCAAGACGAAGCAGGGCACATTTGAGCTAAAAGTCAGACAGCTAAAAGAAGAAGCTGCGGACTATTTACCCGACAAGCAGACCGACGTAGAAGGAAGGGCGCTCGATAGCATAGTAGTAACGCAGATATTAAACGACGCAGCATTAACAGAACAGGAGCGCCAACTACTTCGAGCTAAATATGAGAGTCCCGACGCTTCAAAAGCAGAGCTAGCACAGGCGGTAGGGCTTAAACATCATTACGAAGTTACGAGGATATTCGGAAGCATTAATAAAAAGTTGGCGTCCTACAATATATAGTAGCGTCTATAATCTATTGTTTATGGTAAAATATTGTAGTAAAGGGGGCTAAAATGTGAAGTACATTTTAATTTTTATTGCTTGTGGGATTATTAGCGCTTTTATTGCGAAAATTAAGAAACGCCCTATGGACGGGTGGGGTATTATTGGGTTGATTGGTGGACCAATTGCTCTATTAATACTACTGTGCATGCCTACATTAATAGAAACTAAGAAATGTCCAATGTGTGCAAATGAAATCAAAAAAGAAGCGCTAATTTGTCAATTTTGCCACCATAGTTTTCAGGAAAATATATCTGACTTAGGGAGCTGATTAGGCTTCTTTTTTTGTCAATTTAACTACATTATTTTATTAATTCTCTATTACGTACCCCTAAGAGCTTTTTTCCCGTTCTAATACGTTATTTTATTCGTTAGTTCAGATAGACTTCGCACACTTTTTACGAAAAAAGATTAATTATTTTTTAGAAGGTGACCGCAGCAAAGACGGCACGGGCTAGGCTATCTATGCGAAATAAACGATAAAAAAACGCCAACAAAACGAGCGTTAGTAGTACCTATATGTAGAGAAAGATCGTCACATTTCTAGTTGAATACGCCAAAGGGTAGCGCTCAAAAACGCTACTCTTTTTTATTTTGGGTATAGGCGACTAATAGACGATAAAAAGGGGGTAAGTATATGGACGGAAAAATCGTAAAGTACATTCGTAAGGCTCTAAACCTATCGCAGACAGAGCTAGGGGAACTAATCGGAGTATCGTATTTAACCGTATGGCGTTATGAACACGATAGGCAAGCAGCTCAGCCTAGAACGCTTCGACGCATGCAGAAGGTACTAGGCTATACCGAAGAAGACCTAGTAAGTATTGCGGAATTGTTAGACGACGAAGACAACAGACGCAGCCACGCACGATTAAAAACGAAGTTACAGCAGCAACTACAGCAGCAAGTAAACGTATAAGAACGAACTAATCAGCTACAATTAACCGACGAAGGGGACGAAGCCAATCTATGACAAACTATAACGAAAACATTCAGAAAGCTTACGAAATTAAAGGCAGCACATCTAAGTTTATTAACGAAGTAATACAGGAGTACCGCTTAGAAAAGGGGAAGATTACAGCCGATAGAAATCTATCCCAAGAGGGCAAGCGAGAAGCGACGGGGAAACTAAGCACTAAATACGAAGTAGGCTTTTTAGTCGAGATGAATAAAAGACGGGAAGAGTACGAGAGCTTATTACTAACTGGAAAGGACGCAGCGGAGCAGGTACTAACCGCAGCTTTGCCGCCAGTATCGGAGCAGCAGCAAAAGCTTTTTGATATGACCTTAAAAAGCGTAGAGGGAAAAGTAACCTTTGCGGTAGGAATTAATCAAGCTATGGGCGCACTGGAAGCGTTAGTAAAAGCAGCTAACGAGCCGCTACTCGCTGAGAAAGCGACAGAATCGTTCTTAAAGTTATCACAGTCTACGCTAGCACTTGCGGCAGATACCGATAAGGCAGTGATAAAGCAGCGTCTAGGCACTTTGTATAACCAATTAGACGGAAAAGCCCAAGTAGAAGGTTCACAGGAAGCGAGAGAAGCGCTAAGCACTATTAACGCTATGAAGGGCGCAAGCTTCGCTATTGGCTACGTACAGGACGTTATGAAAGAAGTTAGCAAAGACGCAGCAGAATATTTAAACACGCCTTCCGATTACTTATTTAAAATGGGGCTTAAATAAAGCAAGACAGGCGCAGGCTTTGAACTATAACCCGAATATTGG
>NZ_JAGGQY010000027.1:0-139477 GCF_018613105.1 Bacillus sp. ISL-77 | reverse complement strand
TGTTCTCCGCATGTTTTTTTTCTGTTCTTGGCTTTATCAGACATGGGAGGCCGCCCTTTCGGTTTATGCAGGGCTTCTATACCTCGCTCCAAAAAGGCTTTATTCCAAGCGGCAATTAAAGGCGGGTTTGTTATTCCAAAGTGGAGTGCAGTATTCATTACCGAAGCACCTGTGTTTTTCATATAGTCTAATACATCCATCTTAAATTGAACAGAATAAACCTCATTTGGGTGTTTCATCAACCCATCCACACCAAATTTCTCAAATACTTTTACCCATTTCTCAATTGTTGTTCCACTTTGTATACCATGCTTCCTAGCCAACAAGACATATCCCAATTTTCCCTCTTGATACTCTCTTACTATCATTAATTTAAATTGTTCGCTGTATTTAGCCATAAAAATACACCCCAAAAGTTAGATTTTACTCTAACTTTTGGGGTGCAGTACATTCTTAGAAACCCCCTTTGTTTTTAAAACGAAATCATCGCACCGCGCTCATCAAAAATGGCTGAAGGATTCCAAGCGACTTCCCAAAGGTTATTTTCGGGATCGGCAAAATAGGCTGTCCGTCCGCCCCAGAAGGCATCACTAGGTTCTCTCAGTATTTTTGCCCCTGCGCTGCGAATGTCTTCAATCGTTGAGTCCACTTGTTCTGGTTGATCTACATTAATAGCCAAGGTCACAGCATGAAAGCCCCCGGGAGATTGTGTAAATTCAATGCCAGCATCCTTTGCTAACTCAGCAATCGGAAATAACGAAAGCAGGACTCCAGCCGTTTTAAAGACAGCGTATTGATCTGAGCTTAATTCAGTCTCCTCCCATCCCAGAGCTTGATAAAATTTCCTAAGGACCGGTAAATCGTATGCCCCAATCGTAAGCAAACTAACTCTTTGTGGAACCATAAATAAATCCCTCCATATAAATTATTATGTGGTACTCTTCTCCAAAAAATTTGTATTCTCCTCCTTAACTTGCGGATAAAGTGAGCCAACTTGCGGATAACCGTCACCAACTGGCGGATAGTAGATTTTAGGATTATTCGTAGTTTAAATCAACAAATAAATGGTAAGATTTAAACAAAGTGATGTTAAAAATAAAGCGAGGTACACGGATGACAATTTATATTGCGCTGTTACGAGGAATTAATGTTGGCAAGCATAACCGGATCAAAATGGCAGATTTAAAAAGTCTATTAGAAACAATGGGCCTAACCAAGGTGAAAACATATATTCAAAGTGGAAATGTTTTATTCGAAGCAAAGGACGAGGCAGAGCAACTTAGCCAACGATTAGAGGATGAAATAAATAAGACATTTGGTTTTCCAGTCCCTGTTATTGTAAGAACAGCTGAGGAATACGAACAGATTATCCGTGATTGCCCCTATTCTATCGATTCGCTTAAGGAAGGCGAGAGTATCCAACTAGCCTTTTTGGTGGAGGAACCCTCCCAAGTGAAAACGGACCTTTTACGCAACTACGAAAGCGAGCCGGACGAATGTTTTATAAAAGGGAAAGAAGTCTACCTTTTTTTACGGCAGAGCATCCTAGATTCAAAACTAGCAGCACAGCTGCCGAAACTAGGTGTTCCGGCGACGGTACGTAACTGGAAGACAGTCATCAAACTATCGACCATGGTAGAAGATTTGATAAATAAATAACGCTCGGATCGATTGGATCCGAGCGTTAATCATGTTATTCGTTTTTTAATAAACGAACGCTTTCATTAAATTCCTTTTCAATCGCATCATTTTTCTTATAAGTGATCAAGCTGACAACCACTGCTACAATTAGATTGAAGACAAAGCCTGGAACTATTTCATAAAGCGTGTCACCAAGTCCAACATTTTTCCAAACGATAACGGTAACAGCGCCGACGATCATCCCGAAAAGGGCTCCCCAATTCGTAATCTTTTTCCAGAATAAACTTAGCAGGATAACTGGTCCGAAAGAAGCTCCGAAGCCTGCCCATGCATAGGCAACAAGGTCTAATATTGTGCTATTTTGCTTGAAAGCAAGAGCAGCAGCAATAACAGCAACAAGAAGAACCGCCATTCTTCCTAGGAAGACGAGGTGTTTATCCTTAGCATTTTTGTTCATTACCATTTTGTATAAATCTTCTACAAGCGCACTTGAAGTCACGATTAATTGAGAAGAAATCGTGCTCATAATCGCCGCAAGAATGGCAGCTAAAGCAAATCCTGCGAAAAGAGGGTGGAATAAAATCTGGCTTAATTCAATAAATACCGCTTCTGGATTCTTTAATACATGCTCAGGATTATTATGGAAAAATGCAATCCCAATAAATCCTGTGAAAATTGTACCGATAAGTGAGATAATCATCCAGCCCATACCAATTCGGCGAGCGCTTTTTGTTTCTTTGATCGTTTTGATCGCCATAAATCTTACAATAATATGCGGCTGTCCAAAGTAACCTAAGCCCCATGCCATTGCTGAAACAATACCTAAAAAGGTTGTCCCTTTTAATAAGTCCATTTTAGTAGGATCAATCGCTCGAATCGTTTCAAACGTTTCAGCGGGGCCACCCGTGTGAAAGATGCCAATGGCCGGAATAAGTGCTAGGGCAATCAGCATCATTAATCCTTGAATAAAGTCTGTATAACTTACAGCCAAAAACCCACCAAATAAGGTGTAGGCAACCACAACGCCGCCAACAATCAAAAGCCCAGTATGGTAACTCGTGCCAAACGAGCTCTCAAAAAAGACAGCCCCAGAAACCATTCCGGAAGAAACATAGAAAGTAAAGAATATAAGAATAACAATACCTGAAACAATACGGAGTAGTTTGGTGTTGTCTTTAAAACGGTTTTCAAGGTAGCTAGGAATCGTGATGGAATCATTGGCAACTTGAGTATAAGAACGCAAGCGAGGTGCAACTAGCAGCCAGTTAAGATAGGCTCCAATCGTTAAACCGACCGCGATCCACGCATCTGCCAAACCTGTTACATAAATTCCCCCAGGTAAGCCCATTAAGAGCCAGCCGCTCATATCAGCAGCCCCTGCACTTAAAGCGGTTACAGCTGGTCCTAAAGATCTTCCCCCAAGCATGTAATCCGTAAGATTGCTAGTCTTTCGATAAGAATACCAACCGATAAAGAGCATAGCGGCAATATAGATTCCAATCGAGAGTAGTTGTAGTGATTCGTTTGACATATATTTCCTCCCCTGTTTTGTTATCGTAGAAAATACTTTTGATAATATTTCCTATATAAAAAATATTCTATCAACTTTAAAACTCTATTACTAGTGTAAAAATATGTTTTTAAAAAATAGGGAAAAGTACTTGTAGTATAACATTGGCGAACCTGCTTAAGCAGTTCGATTGTAACGTGTAATTGAAACGATTATTATAGAAGCAAATGGAAAGGGTGCTGTGTAAATGGATTTAAACCAATGGTTTCAAAAAGGATTAACTGTCGATGGGTACATCAATGCGATGACCACCAATAAAGATGAAATGCTTACAATCTATAAGCAACTTACCTTAACGGATGAAGACAGAAATAAACTCGAGGCATTAAGACCGCAAAAATTACGAGCGATTGTCCTCTCAGAGGATTGGTGTGGGGATGCGATGCTGAATAACCCTATTTTGCTGCGAATAGCTGAGGCAGCCGGGATGGAAGTCCGTTTCGTGCTCCGCGATTCAAATCTGGAGTTAATGGACCAATATTTAACCAATGGCACGTCGAGAGCCATTCCAATTTTTATTTTTATCAATGAAGAAGGCAATGAAGTTGGCGTATGGGGACCAAGAGCAACTGAAATACAGGCATTTGTAATGGAAAAGCGTGCTGCCTTGCCAGATAAAGACGCTGAGGATTTCCAAGAGAAACAAATGGCAATGTTTAAGAGCTTTAAAGAAACCTATCAAACAGATACGGCCATTTGGCAAACCGTTGCCAATAGTATCCTATCGACACTGTTAAAATAACAAAGAGGATCCCCTAGGCAAGGGGATCCTTTTCTCGTCCATATTAAATACTGCTGTTCTTTGGAGGGATGCGGTCGTTCTGCAAACTTTTATCACTGATTTTTGGCTCAATTCCAAGAATGAAATTACGGATGTTCGAGCGGTGAAGATATATTAAGAATAAAGTGAATAAAAAAGAGATAAGTTCTAACTCAAAATCAGGAGAAACCAAAGCATATACGAGCATACTTAGACCAACGGTGATGGAGCCGAAGAATACATACTTTGTTAAAAAAATAACCAAAAAGAAGGTAATATAGGCAATCACTAATAAAGGAAAATTGGCAATCAACAGTGCTCCGGCAGTTGTAGCAATCGCCTTTCCCCCTCTAAAGCCTGCAAAAATTGGAAAGCAATGCCCAACAACAGCAGCGAATCCAAAGTAAAGAGGTTCCGCCTCAAGATTGATGTAACTTGGCATGTAGGCTGCCAAAGCGCCCTTCGCAAGATCAATAAGCAGGACGAAAATAGCTGACTTTTTACCAAGAACCCTCAATGTGTTGGTTGCACCAGGATTTTTGCTGCCATGATCCCGGATGTCTACACCAAAGACCAACCTGCCTACAATTAAGGCGGTGGGAACGCTTCCAATTAAGTAGGAAGCTAGAAGCAACAGCCAGAACATAAGCATCCTTCCCCCATCTATTATTTTAATAAATTCGTGTTATTTATAGATTCTATCACACTTCAGTGGTATTATTTTGTTGAATTCTCACTATTAGTAAGAAAAGGGAGCGCTCAACATGAGACAAATTGATTTTGGTCAAGTTGCTAATAGCTATGCAAGCGCAAGAGAAGATATTCCCGTAACCTTAATGGATAGCCTCCATCTCCGCAATATTTTTTTTGAAGGAAAAAAAGTCGCTGATATCGGCTCGGGAACTGGTGTGTTAACAAGAAAAGTGGCCTTACGAAAAGCGGATGTTATTGGCATTGAGCCATCAAAGGAAATGCTAGAACAGGCAAAGGCTTTCAATCTTACGAAGAATTTTACCATTCCGTATCAACTGGGCAGTGCAGAAGATACAGGTCTAAAAGATTCACAGTTTGATATTGTCACAGTAATAAGGGCATGGCATTGGTTTGATCGTCCTAATGCAATCCAAGAAATGAAAAGGATATTAAAAGCAAAAGGGACGTTAATTGTTATTGATTCTGGTTTTCTATCAGGCACGCCTGCCGTTGAAAAAACCTTTGCAGTGCTAGCTAAATACGTTGAAGGCGGCTTATTGCCAGCAGGTTCGAAAGCAGAGTCCCAGATGCGGATGAACGGATTTCCCGTCGAGTGGTTTGCTGAATGGCAGACAAATGGTTTCGAACTAAGAGATTTTTATAAGTTAAATTACACGGTCAACTTTACAAAGCGGGAATGGATCGAGCGAATGGAGTCGATTTCATGGCTTGCAGGAATAGATGTAACTGTTCGAAAAGCGGCATTGGAGGAGTTAGCCAGTTCAATACCAGATCAAGAATCCTTTGTCATTCCACATGAATGTAATGTTTGTATTTTAAGAATTGGAGAGTAGACCTACTATTTACGTTATAATAACTTAAAAGATAAACTTATCACATGATGAAACAACATCGCCTTATGAAAAGGATGATCAATTTGAGTCAGAAGCTTAAAATTCAACAGCCAAAAATTCCATCAAGTTTAACACCATTAGACTTTAACGATAGAGAAGATTCTTACATTAACATGGCCATTATCAGCGACTGCTCGATATCACAAGAGGAAATTGAAAAGCTAATTTTTGAGGAGGTTGTATTTAAAAATGTAACCTTTCTCGATGGATCATTTCGGTTTATTCAATTAACCGATGTCATTTTTGATCGATGCGATCTATCCAATGTGGATTTTACCGATGGAATTATCCACCGTGTCGAGTTTCGCGATTCTAAACTATTAGGGTTAAACCTTGCAGATGCTACACTTCGTAATGTCTTGTTTGAAAGCTGTAATCTGAATATGGGTTCGTTTGGATATGCTGATTTGAAGGAAATGAGATTTGAAAATTGTTCCCTTCGCAATGCTGATTACTATGATGCCAAGTTTAAAAAAATTGAATTTAAAAATTGTGATCTTGATGATGCGAATTTTACGGGAACCACTCTTAAAGGAGTGGACCTCAGCACCTGTAAATTTAACCGCTTAAATCTCTCACTTGATAGTGTTGCAGGGTGCACGGTTTCTGCAGACCAGGCGCTAGGATTTGCGAGGCTATTAGGATTGGAAATTAAAGAATAATCTACGAAATATAAGCTAAAACCGTGTGGCCGCCGTCGCACGGTTTTTTCTTGTGGAATTTTTCTGCCATGAAAATTAGCATGGTATGATAAAAAAGATTCGAAAAAATATTTTTTAAATTAGTGTAGGGTTTTTTCAATAACCTGTCGTCTATTAAAGTGAGTAACAACAAAGAAAGGGGGAGAGAACAATTAGCGATGCAGCCTTAATAGAAAATGTGTTAGAAGGCAATGATCACGCCTTTCGCCTTTTGTTAGAGAAGTACCGCAATGATGTGTTCCGGACCATCTTTGCTGTTCTTCGCGACCAAAAGGAAGCAGAAGACGCAGCACAGGAAGTATTTATGAAAATCTATACTTCTCTCCCCCAATACCAAAATCAAGGTTTCAAAACGTGGATGACGCGAATAGCTGTTAATCATGCGATAGATTTCAAAAGAAAACAAGTGAGAAGAAGAGAGGAAGTGGCGGAAGACCTCGAGCTGCAGTTAGTAGGGACACCGAAAGATAGTATTGAAAAAGAGATAATGGATACCGACCGGAGAAGGCTCGTCAGGAAGAAGCTTGATGATCTGCCCGAAAATTACCGTGATGTGATCTACGGATTTTACATAGCGGAAAAAAGCTATCAACAAATGGCAGAAGAACAAAATGTGCAGGTAAAAACGATTGAAACAAAGCTGTACCGGGCTCGCCATTGGATGAAAAAGAATTGGAAGGAGGACGATTTTTCATGAAGCATTACACTTATGATGAGTGGTTGCAATACGTTAATGACGAAATCAATGAGAATTCAAGGCAGGAATTAGAAGACCATTTATACTCGTGCGACCAATGTCTCAACCATTACTTAATGGCGATGGAAGCAAATGAATCATCGCTTCCAATTCTATCCGACATGAGCGAGTTTACCGATTTGGTCATGGCAGAGGTTTCGAAACAAAAAATCGTGGTGCCTGACACCGTTAGAAACCTAAACACTATGTTAATGGTTCCTTCGGTGCCTGACACCAAAAATGACACCAAAACTGACGCCAAAATCAAAATGAAGAGAAAACCTTTTTATCAGCAAGCGGCATTCCATTATCTTCTGGCTGCAGCGGCGACGATTCTGTTGACCTTCACGGGTGCTTTTCAGTCGCTCGCTACGTATGCGAATGCGTTAGAAAGCCCGCAACCGCAAGTTCAGAAAAAGAAGCATTCGGTCACAGAGGGTGTTATTAATAAAACTTTTGCATGGATGGATTCACTAGAAAAAAAGGAGGCAGTTAAGAAATGAAAAATCCGACAAAAGCATTGACCTTATCCTTATTTCCAGGCCTTGGTCATATATATTTCGGCAACATGTTTCGCGGAGTACTATATCTACTGACCGTAATGGGGTTGGCGTTCGTCACTGTTATTGGGTTAGTAACGAATAATGAGGAAGTTGGCATTGTTACCTTTATGTTAGGACTATTCATTTACCTAATTAGTTTTATCGACATGGGTGTGCAGGTTTCTAAACATAAAAAGGCGCAGAAGACAGCGAACCCAGATGAACCGCAGCCACAGGCTTCCCAAGATTCAGAACGCTTCTATACCATCGTTTTGTCATTTATTCCTGGTCTAGGGCATTTCCAGATTGGACTGATGAACAGGGGATTAACACTTTTGGCAACGTTTTTGGGGCTGGGGGTCATGGTTACATTTGTAACTGCACTTTCCAATCGCGGCGAATTTATGGTCTTTATGGCAGCCCTGCCGATTATCTGGGTCTACGGATTCTTTGATGCGGTTCAACAGGTAAATAAAAAGCAGCGCGGTGAGGAGCTTGTCGACAGAACGATTTTTGAAGACTTTGAAATGCGCCGCGAGGACGGGAAAAAGAGTAAGTCGATTGCTACCTTTCTTTCAATCTTCCCAGGGGCAGGCCACCTCTATTTAGGCTTACAGCGCCGGGGCATCCAGTTAATGGCAGCGTTTCTTTTTTCTATCTATATTTTAGATATCTTACGGCTTGGAATCTTCTTGTTCTTAATCCCAATCATTTGGTTTTACAGCTTTTTCGATGCCATGCAAAAGGTTTCAAAGTACGGGGAAGAAACGGTGGAGGATGTTCCGATTATTGCTTATTTCCTTAATCATCAGAAATGGGTCGGCATTGGACTTGTTCTGATGGGACTCTACTATCTAGTGATGAACGTCCTGCTTCCAGCTTTTTCACCGATGTTAAGCAGGTTAATTGATATCGATGTGATGTATTGGGTTCAAGGTTATTTTCAAACGGGGCTTGTTTGTCTGCTGTTGATTGGCGGGGGAATTAAACTTCTATCTGGAAGCAAACAAAAGCAGGGGGCTGAGAAGCATGAGTAAGTGGGGAAAAACAATTGCAGGGGCAGCTATAATCGGATTCGGGATTGGGTTCCTTTTTAGAAAAAGAAAGGGAGGAGAAGAAGCATGAGAACTTGGCGTGTTGGGACGTTTTCGATGGGGGCCTCACTCGTTTTCCTTGGCCTCTTCCTCTTTTTTTCAAAGTTTTTGGGGTTAGACCTTGTACAAGTTATGACGGCTTGGTGGCCGCTTTTATTGGTTGTTCTCGGAATTGAAATTCTCCTTTATTTGTTTTTGTCACGGCAGGAAAAGCCGGTCTTGAAATATGATTTTCTTAGTATTTTCTTTGTAGGATTAATTGGAACTGCGGGAATTGCGTTTGCGATTTTAAGCACAACGGGGATTATGGGGAAGGTGGAAGAAGTGATGGCGAGGGAAGAGCGCTCGTTTGAACTGCCTGCTTTTTCCTACCAAATGGATGACAGCATCAAACGGGTGGTGGTCAGGACGGTGGGCCATCAGATGACGGTGGAGTCAACGGAGGAAAAGGAGGTATCATTGTTCGGTACATACCGGGTGCAAACAGCCAAAAAGGAGAAGTTACTCCAAAGTGCGGATGATGTGATTATAGCAAACCAAAAGGGTGATACGCTCTATTTAAACATGAAGTCACTGCCAAACGAAATGAGTCCGTTTAATGCAGCTGGGGAAGTAGCGGCGACACTTTTGGTTCCGAATCATGTGAAGCTTGAGGTGATTGGCAGTGATAATGCGTTAACCTTAAAGCCACGCTCGCTTGTGAACGACTGGAGTATTGAAAGTGTCGGATCGGTCGTTGTCGATGTGGCCGCGGCTAGCAATTTGAAGGTTGCAGCAGTAGGTGCCCAAGAGGTAAGAGGGAAAGATGGCGACTGGAAGGTGTCAACGGAAAAGGATTTAAATGGCATCGACAATGGCAGGAAAAATGCAGTTTATCAATTTGGTGAAGGAAAATACCATATCAATATTGCCAATGCCTATGATGTTAGTCTTACTACGAATAAATAAATATATAGAGAAGTGATTAGGCATACATGGCTAAATCCACTTGTCTAGTTTTTTGCAAAAAAATAAAAAAACGTTATGATAGGAGTTGGATGTTTGAAGAAAAAATAGTTTATAGGCTTGGTTATAAGTTTGTAAGCTAGGATAATAATTGGTAGAATATTGAATTAAGCAGATAACGAATGCCGATTGTTGATTTCAAAAATAGGATGATGAAAACGATGAAAAGAGCAAGACTGATTTACAATCCTACCTCAGGACGTGAAATTCTAAAGCGGAATCTTCCAGAAATTCTTCAAAAGCTTGAGATTGCTGGGTATGAAGCTTCATGCCACGCAACCACTGGTGCAGGCGATGCGACCGAAGCAGCACGCTTAGCTGTAGAGCGTCAGTATGATATCGTCATTGCAGCGGGTGGAGATGGTACGATTCATGAAGTGGTCAACGGACTTGCGGAACAAGATTACCGTCCTAAATTAGGGATCATTCCAGCAGGAACCACGAATGACTTTGCCCGAGCCCTCCACATCCCCAGAGATATTGGACCAGCTGTAGACATTATCACTAAGGGTGAATTGATTCCCGTCGATATTGGACGTATCAATGATCGATATTTTATTAATATTGCGGGCGGCGGAAGAATAACCGAGCTTACATATGAAGTACCAAGCAAATTGAAAACGATGCTCGGCCAACTAGCCTACTACTTAAAAGGGATGGAAATGCTGCCTTCTATTAAACCTTCCGAAGTTTCGATTGAGTATGATGGGAAACTGTTTGAGGGTGAAGCGATGCTCTTTCTTGTCGGGCTGACAAACTCGATTGGTGGCTTTGAAAAGCTGGCACCGGATTCTTCTATTAACGATGGACTCTTTTCATTATTAATATTGAAAAAGACGAATCTTGCTGAATTTATCCGGATTGCTACGTTGGCTCTTCGCGGTGAGCATGTAAATGATCCAAATGTCATCTACACTCAGGCCAACCGGATTAAAGTCCAGGCAGTAGATAAAGTCCAGTTGAATTTGGATGGGGAGTTTGGCGGCTTGCTTCCAGCCGAGTTTGAAAACTTGTACCGTCATTTAGAGGTGTTTGTTCCTCTTGACGATATTCGCCCGAATGATCGCCCGACTGATTGGGAATCGGGGAAAAGATATAGCTAAGTGAAAAGTTCGTTCCAATCGGAGCGGGCTTTTTTTACAGGTGATAAAGGGAATTGTGTAATAGTTCTAGAATAATGTCTGTAATGAAATGAGAAGGGGCGTTGTGAAATGAAGGCGTTAATAAATATCGATTATACCTATGATTTTGTGGCGGTTGATGGGGCGTTAACATGCGGTGAGCCAGGACAAAAAATCGAAGGAAGGATGGTTGAACTGACAAATGAGTTTATTACGAAGGATGATTACGTTGTATTTGCCATTGATGTCCATGATCAGGGTGACGAATACCATCCAGAAACGAAATTGTTTCCGCCGCATAACCTTCGCGGGACGTCAGGAAGAGACTTGTTTGGTGCGCTGAAGGAAGTGTTTGAAATGAATGAACAACGTGAGAATGTTACCTTTATGGATAAAACAAGATACTCTGCTTTCGCGGGAACAGACCTTGAAACCAAATTACGAGAGCGCGGAATTACAGAAGTTCATTTGGTCGGCGTCTGCACCGATATATGTGTTCTTCATACAGCAGTAGATGCTTACAATAAAGGATTTAAGATTGTGGTATATAAGGATGCCGTGGCTTCTTTTAATCAGGCGGGTCATGAATGGGCCCTCGGACATTTTGAACAATCCCTAGGAGCGATAGTTAAATAGACTTTCGAGGGTAATATTGGTTATAATGAGGAAAAGCTGAAATAGTATTTCGGAGGTCTGATTATGAAACACTTTTATCACGATGATAGTTTAACTCTGCATACCGATCTATATCAGATCAATATGGTAGAAACGTATTGGAGAGATGGGATACATAATAAACGTGCGGTCTTCGAACTATTTTTCCGCAAGCTTCCGTTCGGGAACGGCTATGCAGTATTCGCTGGATTGGAGAAAGTAATCCAGTTTATTCAAGGCTTCCGCTTTAGTGGAGAAGACCTCGAGTATTTGCAAAATGAAGTAGGTTACAAGGAAGATTTTATCCAATATCTTAGAGAAATCCGTTTCACCGGAACAATCTGTGCGATGAAAGAAGGCGAGCTTGTTTTTGGCAATGAACCGATCTTACGTGTGGAGGCTCCACTTTGTGAAGCCCAATTAATTGAAACAGCGCTGCTTAACATTGTGAACTATCAAACATTAATTGCTACGAAGGCATCTCGCATCAAGCAAGTCGTGGGCGATGAAGTGGCGATGGAATTTGGGAGTAGACGGGCCCAGGAAATGGATGCTGCAATTTGGGGAACAAGAGCAGCCTATCTTGCCGGTTTTGAATCAACAAGCAATGTAAGAGCTGGTAAGCTGTTTGGCATTCCTGTATCTGGAACACATGCCCATTCGATGGTCCAAGCTTATAAAGACGAGTATACGGCTTTCATTAAATATGCCGAAACACACAAGGATTGTGTCTTTTTGGTTGATACATATGATACACTCCGCCTCGGTGTTCCAAATGCGATTAAAGTGGCAAAAGAATTAGGCGATAAAATTAATTTTATCGGAATTCGTCTTGATAGCGGCGACCTTGCTTACCTATCAAAGGAAGCACGCAAAATGCTCGATGAGGCTGGATTCACTGATGCTAAGATTGTTGCCTCAAGTGATTTAGATGAATATACGATTATGAGCTTGAAATCTCAGGGTGCCAAAATTGATAGCTGGGGAGTTGGCACAAAGCTGATTACAGCTTACGACCAAGCTGCACTGGGTGCTGTTTATAAAATTGTGTCTATTGAGGATGAAACCGGAAAAATGGAAGATACGATCAAGATCTCATCCAATCCGGAAAAAGTTACAACCCCAGGATTGAAGAGAATTTATCGCATCATCAATAATACAAACCATCATGCTGAAGGTGATTATATTGCGTTAGCAGACGAAAAGCTGCCTGAAAAACGGCTGCGGATGTTCCATCCAACCCACACGTATTTGAATAAGGTGGTTACCAACTTTACAGCAAAAGAATTACATGAAGAAATCTTTTCTAAAGGCGAGCTTGTTTATGAAATGCCTTGCTTGGAAGAATCCCGTGATTATTTGAAGCAAAACCTCGATGCACTTTGGGGCGAGTATCAGCGGATTACGAATCCAGAAGGTTATCCAGTTGACTTGAGTCAAAAATGCTGGGATAACAAGATGAGAAATATTGAAGAGGTTAAAGACAAGGTAGAGGCAATGAAAAGGTAACGATCAGGCGTTCTTTTAATAAAAAAAGGGCAGACTTAAGAGGTTTTATTTCCCTTTTGAGTCTGCCCTTCGTTTATTTTTGTTTAAAGAAATCGACAAAGGCATGGAAAATTTCGATACCCTGGTAGGTAAGCATACTTGCGGCTGATAGTGAAAAGAAGCCAATGATTACAAAGCGGATCCACATTTTAATTTCCTCCCTTATTATGGTGTTAGCTTATGATTCGGGAGGATGGATCACATAGTTTGATTGATGAAAGATGGGAATGAGAAAAATAAAGCTTTTGTGAAAACTTATGAACAAATAAATCAGTGGAGTTAGTGCTGCTGAAAGGATGATCGTAAGGATAAAGTGAGTTTGTATAACAACGGGCAGCTTTTTTTCATCGTTCCATTGGTCTTTCACCGCTCCATCATCTACGTTGATGATGGCTTTGATATTAGCGTGGGAGTGAGGAAGTGAGTAGGAAAAATGGATAAAGGTGAAAGTAAGGAAGGCAAGGAGTAACGGAATGGAAAGGTTTTTTAGCATCTTCATCAATATCCTCTCCTTCCCAAAAATGAGATTGTTTTAATCATATACACTTTTATTATATTTGAAAACAAAAATATTCTGACAATTTTCGTAGTCTTATTGAAAAAAAGGCTTTTGTCCATTAACAGGTTTCGCAATCAGTCATGCTTTGTGTTACAATCTTAGCAGTCAAAACGAGCAAAGGAAGAAACGTATGAGCAGAATAGTACCGGTTAATAAAAATGATTACATAGATGTAGTTTTTGAAGATTTAACCCATGACGGAGCGGGTGTGGCCAAGGTTGATGGGTACCCGTTATTTGTCTCGAACGGACTGCCGGGCGAAAAGGCAAAAGTGAAGGTGATTAAGACAGGCAAAGGGTACGGCTTTGGGCGATTGGTCGAGCTTTATGAAAAAAGCCCGTTCCGAGTCGATATTGAGAGCGGTGATATCCATAAATTTGGCGGCTGCCAGCTCGAGCACATCAGCTATGAAGGTCAGCTGAAATATAAAGAAAACCAGGTCCGTCAGGTGCTCACACGGATCGGTAAACTGGAGGATGTTGTTGTTCATCCGATTCTGGGGATGGACCATCCCTTGCATTACCGCAACAAAGCCCAGGTACCTGTTGGAGAGAAGGACGGCAAATTGATTGCTGGCTTCTATAGACCGAGGAGCCATGAAATTGTTGATACGAATGAGAGTGTCATTCAATTGCCTGAAATTAATGAAGCGGTTCAGACGGTAAAGGAAATATGCAGCGAGCTAGGGATTCGTGCGTATCACGAGGAATCTCATAAAGGTGTACTCAGACACATTATGGCTCGTTATGGTCAGCAGACGGGAGAGCTCATGGTAGTAATTATCACGAGGACGGCGGATCTTCCTCAGAAAAATCAGCTGGTTGAGCAAATTGTTGCGCGGCTCCCGAAGGTAAAGTCAATCGTCCATAATGTCAATTCGAAGCGCACAAACGTCATCATGGGGGAAAAAACGACAGTTTGGTGGGGGAATGAAGTCATCTATGACTATATCGGGGATGTGAAATTTGCCATTTCTGCACTGTCCTTTTACCAAGTAAACCCTGTTCAAACAAAGGTGTTATATGATAAGGCGCTTGAATATGCGGACCTTAGCGGTGAAGAAAGCGTCATTGATGCTTACTGTGGAATCGGAACGATTTCTCTATTTTTAGCACAAAAAGCAAGGAAAGTATTCGGCGTAGAAGTTGTTCCAGAGGCAATAGAGGATGCTAAGCGGAATGCAGCGTTAAATGAGATGACGAATACAGAGTTTGCTGCAGGGGAAGCGGAGGTTGTTATACCAAAGTGGTATAAGGAAGGTAATGTCGCCGATGTTTTGGTTGTTGACCCGCCGCGCAAAGGCTGTGACGAGGCCTTGCTGCAGACCATTATTGAGATGAAACCGAAAAAGGTCGTTTATGTATCGTGTAATCCAGCCACCCTAGCAAGAGATTTACGGATATTGGAGGACGGAGGATACAAAACGGTGGAAGTGCAGCCGGTCGATATGTTTCCGATGACCACGCATGTGGAAGCGGTCGCGAAGATTGTATTAAAAAACCTTTAAATCACACTGGATAAAGGGACTAAGATGAATAGTGGGTTAGATGCTGTCTGGGAGAAACCAGCCAATGGCATCTAGCCCTTTTATATAATTAACAAAATTATACAAACTTCGGGGATTGACAGATTTTTTATACATTAATGTGGATTTTAAATATCAAACAGGAATAAGCATATGGACTAGAAATATAACCGTAAAGATCATTGCCATGATTCGGTGGGACTTTTTTCGAAACCCTGATGCTTTTTTGTGGTAAGTACCCAGCAAACAAAGTGACCAAAAGAAATAAAAGGATGTATAACCCAGCAACATCTTGATATGACCATATAATCATGCTGAATACTTTTCAGAAAATTATGTACTTCATATTATTAATATGCTATAGTTAGTGAAAATTACATATCGTGTAAGAATTGGTGCCAAGCTAAGGCTTGGCTTAAAAGGGAAGAACGGTGTAATTCCGTCGCTGTCCCGCAACTGTAAATCGGAGTGAATCACAAATACCACTGTCAAATGATGGGAAGGTGTGAGGAGCAATGATGATAAGCCAGGAGACCTGCCAAATTCTAGTACACACCAGATACCTACGTGGAAATAGGTGGTGACAGTCATTTGTACGACAAACGAGTTATGAGCAGCGATGTTTATGCATATTTTTATAAGCATACCTTTAACTTGATTGTAAAGCCATTTCCATTTTGTGGAGATGGCTTTTTTGTTGTATAGGAGATTATCAAATCATTTATTTTGGATAACGTGAACTAGTTCTCTGAATCCAGCTCCAGCGCCTTTTGTTCTATTTGGGAATATGTAAATTTAAAACAGGAGGAATGTAAAATGAATTTAGTAAGTACTGCTATTGGTTACCCGTACATTGGTGATAATCGGGAGTGGAAACGTTGTGTAGAATCTTTTTGGAAGGGTGCGATATCAGAGGAGCAATTTATTTTCGAGATGAAAACGAATCGCTTGAATAATTTGAAGCGCCAGCAATCATTAGGCTTAGAGTTACTAACAGTTGGGGATTTTACCATTTATGACCGTATGCTTGACCATGCGGCAATGTTCGGATTGATCCCAAATCGTTATAAGTGGACAGGTAGTGAAGTCGATCTAACCATTTATTATGAAATGGCCCGTGGGGCAAGCCATGTTGTGGCTTGTGAGATGACAAAGTGGTTTAACACAAACTATCACTACATTGTACCTGAGTATGAAGGCAAGTCATTACAATTAACCAAAAACTACATTTTAGATTATTTTGAAGAGGCCAAAGAGGAATTAGGTCTTATTACAAAGCCTACAATAATCGGTCCTTTTACTTTTGTTAAATTAACGAAAGGATACGATGCCAAAACCAAAGCATTGTTTATTTTAAAACTCTTACCGTTATATGCTCAAGTATTCCAGCAACTTGTAGAGGCTGGGGCACAGTGGATTCAAGTGGAAGAACCAGCACTAACCCTTTCCCTAACAGCAGATGATGTAAAACTAGTGCAAGAAATTTACAAACAGTTAGCAGAAGAAGTACCGGCTGCACAAATCATGTTGCAAACCTATTTTGAAGGACTATCAGCGTATGAAGAGCTGTCTCAATTACCTGTTGCAGGGATTGGTCTTGATTTCATACATGGTGCCGAAGAGAATATGGCTTCACTTCGAAAACACGGGTTCCCACAAGACAAAGTATTAGGAATTGGTATCGTAAATGGACGTGATATTTGGCGGGCGAATTTGGCTGAAAAAGCAATGAATACAAAAGCTATTTTATCATTAAGCGGGGTAAAAGAAGCTTGGATTCAGTCTTCATGTAGTTTACAGCATGTACCTGTGACGACGAAGGCTGAAACGCGTCTAGATGCGACATTAACAAATGCTTTGTCATTTGCCGATGAGAAAATTGTTGAGTTAGCACATATCACATCCTATTTTCGTGACGAGAACTGGACTGGAAATAAGAGCGTATCACAAAGTATGATAGCGACTGAAGCATTAGAGCAGCATAAGGCGAGGAAAAATGCACGTGTGAAAGAGCTGGTATCACAAGTAAAGCCAGAGCATTTTACCCGTCCATTGACGTTTAACGAACGCCAGCCTTTGCAGAAAGAGGCATTACATTTACCGGATTACCCAACCACAACCATTGGCAGCTTCCCTCAGTCAGATCAAGTAAAACGGACACGTACAGCATGGCGTAAAAAGGAAATTACAGACGCTGAGTATGCAGCGTTTCTAAAAAGTGAAACAGCCCGTTGGATTCAAATTCAAGAAGAAATAGGACTGGATGTTTTAGTGCATGGTGAATTTGAGCGGACGGATATGGTTGAGTACTTTGGAGAAAAGCTAGAAGGTTTTGCCTTTACAGAAAAAGCATGGGTTGTATCCTATGGTTCACGTTGTGTCAAACCACCAATTATTTATGGTGACGTCGAGTGGACAGCCCCAATGACCGTGAAGGAAGTAGAAGCGGCACAGCAATTAACGTCTAAGTATGTGAAAGGGATGTTAACAGGTCCTATCACAATCTTAAATTGGTCTTTTGTCCGCGATGATATTTCACGTGAACAAGTAGCCAACCAACTAGCCTTAGCACTAAGAGAAGAGATTCAAGCTTTAGAAGATGCAGGCATTGCCATTATTCAAGTGGATGAACCGGCATTACGTGAAGGATTGCCATTACGCAAAGAAAAATGGGCTGATTATTTAGCATGGGGGGTAAATGCCTTTAAGTTAGCAACTTCTAGTGTGAAGAATGAAACACAAATCCATACACATATGTGCTATTGCGAGTTTAATGACTTTATTGAGCCGATTCGTGCCCTTGACGCAGATGTGATTTCAATCGAAACGTCTAGAAGTCATGGGGAGTTGATTCAATCTCTTAAAAAAAATCCATATGAACTTGGTATTGGTTTAGGAGTGTATGATATTCATAGTCCACGTGTACCAAGTCTAGAAGAAATCAATGCGATTTTAAACGATAGTTTAGAAATTATTTCAAAAGAACAGTTCTGGGTGAATCCAGATTGTGGTTTAAAAACACGTCATGAAGAAGAAACCATTGCATCGCTAAAAAATATGGTGTCAGCCGCTCGGAAACTACGCCAGCAGCAACAACAAACTGTTTAAATCTAAGCTTAACAATTAAATTAAGGGCCTTTTCCATTTTTGGAAAGGCTCTTTGGTTTGTTTAATTAACTGAACATCACCACGTAGGTATATGTGCATAAAATGATTAGTGCACGAAAATGGAGGTGTGATGTTCAAATATGATGTATTTCAATCATTACTATAGAAATAACCCTTACAATACGTATGTGCCGATATCAGAGTTAAGCAGGGTAGGAGCAAAGGTTACTTGGGATGAAAAACAAAAGGTTTTTAGAGTCACAAGTGATTATCATCTATTAAAGGTTGAAAACCAACAATTAAGGCAGAGGATAACAGAATTAACGGCGCTGGTAACGAATCGTGGCTTAAGGGCTAATGATCAAAACTGGGAAATGCACTTAGCTGACCAGGGAAATACCAATTATTCAACTGCTACAATGCCAGTAGATTTGACGTTATTATCATTAAAGAAAGATCCATTTAATAATGCATCTAAACTGTTTAGTGTAAATCAGAATCAGCTGTACTCTGCTGAACGAATTTCGAAAAAAATACTCTCTGCAACCGACTTGGACACCTATAAAGAGAGATGGAATTTTTCAACAGAAGACGAGAATGGATTTCTTGATTTGATAGCAAGAGACGGAGTGGTATACGCTTCAACCATGACTAATATTTATGCCATTCAGGATAACGGAACCTCTCCACTGACACTTTGGACCGTTGATAGCTTTGCGAATCGTCTAATACTTGACCGAAATACATTATTTTATTACACCAGAACCACCGAGGGTCTGGATGCGATTGGTACAGTAGATATAACAACGGGTCAAAAGAAATGGAGTTATCCCCTTAAATTCCAAGAGCTAATCGAAGGAGTTTTTGCTGCTGGCGGAAATAGACTGTATGCAAATATACGGAATCCAGTGCAAATGACATCCAAAATGTATGCATTCGATACGTCCACAGGAACTGTTCTTTGGACATTTGATCTTGATTCAAGCTTGCCTATTTACGGAGCTCCTGTCTATAAAGATGAGAAGCTTTACTTCGAAACAAAACCGGCGACAACAAGAAACATTTGGGCATTGGATGCAGCAAGTGGAAAAACATTATGGAAGTATAGTCCAACGGGTATGTTTACACAGCCTCTTTCTGTAACGGATGAGTCTTTAATTGTCCTGGATGAGATCAATATCATGGCGATTGATAAAAATACTGGAGTACAAAAATGGAAGACCATGTACGCAGAGCAGTTCGTTGCCGGGGGACTACAGACCATTAGAGGGTCAAGCGGTATGGTCGTAGCCTCAGACAGAATTATTTTGGGAAATTACAACAAGATAAAATTCTTTAATTCAGCAACTGGGCAGCTTATTTATTCAACTCTTCAGCTTACACCTACTACAGGCGCATCTGGTCTACGCCCAATCGGTGTCATCAAAGACACAATTTTTGTAACCGAGACGAATCAATTTCTCTATACGTACGCCGTGCCCAAACCAAGCCAGTTAGATACAGAAAAGCCAACGGCAACGATCGATTTGCCAGCAGTCAGCCAGCTTTCTATGCAGGATGGGAAGAATCAAATCAAGATTCCGGTTACAATAAGTGAAACGGCGGATATGGATGTAACCATTGTTGATGAAAGCGGCCAGGTAATTCAGACCATCGGTTGGGGACGCCATTTGAAGGGTACTTCCAATTTTTATTGGGATGGAAAAAATAGCCGTGGCTTTAATGTCATCCGTGGAAATTACTATCCAATTGTAAAACTCACAGATCTTGCTGGAAATAAGAATGAGTATACAGTACGTGACAAAATAATTCAGATAACAGAAGGATTCGGACTAACTATAAAAAATGCCAACTTGCGCTCGGCTGCAACCACACAAAGTACGATACTAAGAACAATCCCAGCTGGTTCAGAAGTAGTCATAACAGGAGAAACGGGTGATTGGTATCAGATTGAGTACAGGATTATCAGCGCAGTTCTGAAAGGATATGTCTCCAAGCCGTTAATCAAAGTTCCATCCAATCAGGAAATTCAAGCAATCGAAAGTGCTAAGACGAGGACAAACGTCAATGTTAGAACCTATCCTGGAACTCAGTATGATACAAAGATCGTGCTCCCGATGAATACAGATATAAAAATTTATTCCGCAATCGGAGACTGGTATTCAATAGAATACAAGAAAGACAGCGTTACTTTGGATTCTGGGTATGTAGCAAAATTTACTATTACCCTTCCAACTGTATCAACTTATGTATACACCGTTATTGCTGGCGATTCTCTCTGGAAGATTGCCCAGAAGAATGGTGTAACGATTGACTCCATCGTCAAAGCCAACAACCTCGATCCCAATCAACCTATTTATATTGGCCAAAAACTGACTATAGTGAAATAATACTTGTGAAACTGATTATGAAAAAGCAAATTGCCTAAAAGATATAATAAATTTGCCCAGTCTGATGACTGGGCTCAATTTATTATCAATGTTCCTTAATCTTCCTCAAACCATAATGGTGTCTTGTCATCAGGGTCTCCATTGTAATTTATCTTAATTTCCTCGCCTGCCTTAATGTCGGTATAGGCATAAAATTTGATTGTCCCTTTTTTAAATTTTCTTTTAAAAATGGCATTAGGTATACTGGAATGATTGAATAGTGACCCGACTCCTAATGCTAATGCACAGTCATCATAATTTGTTCCCCACCAGAAGACATAGTCTATTAACTTGGTTTTTTTCAAATACTTATACTCATCTTTAGGGAATACAATGACGGGTGACACCTCTAGAAGTTCATCCTTCATAATATCACGAGTCGCGAAAATCCCTCTCCCGTATTGAGATTGCCTAACCTCCAACATAGTTCTGTTTACCTCCATTTTAAACACATCTCAGTTGCAGTTTTTTTATTAAGGTATGAAAAAGGGCGGTGTTTGGTTTGGGTCAATTAGGGAGGTGCAAGTTCATAGAGGAAAAAAACCAAGTTAATGTGAAGAGACTAACTTGCCATCAGTGAACATATTTTTGTAAGGGGCTAAAAGATGTTAGTTGTGCAGTTGTCCAAAAAAATTATCATAATAATTATTTAATTGACTAATGGTTAATTTTACTAACAGGTATACAATATAAGTGATATCGGACAATTTAATCAAAAAATAAGCTATTAATCTATTAGTAAGGAGCCTAAATCATGTCTTTGAACGAAACTGAGATTGAAAAGCCCTTATACATAAAAGTACATCCAAATGATAATGTGGCGATCATTGTCAATTCAGGAGGATTGTCTGAGGGGACTGTTTTTCCAGATGGACTGAAACTGAACGAGCGTGTACCTCAAGGTCATAAAGTAACACTTACGGATTTAAAGAGTGGGGATGGGATTATTCGTTATGGCCACATCATCGGTTATGTTAAAAATCCTGTGAAAAAGGGAAGCTGGGTCAATGAAACTATGGTTGATTTGCCAAGTGCACCCGAGCTGGACGAACTATTAGCACCTGAGCTAGCGCCACAGTCTTTGCCGCCGCTAGAGGGATATACATTTGAGGGCTATCGGAATTCGAACGGGACGGTAGGTATCAAGAACATCCTTGGAATTTCAACAAGTGTACAATGTGTCGTAGGTGTAGTGGAATTTGCGGTTAAGCGGATTAAAAATGAACTTTTACCAAAATACCCAAATGTAGACGATGTCGTCGCTCTCAATCATAGCTATGGTTGTGGTGTAGCGATTAATTCCCCCGATGCAATCATCCCGATTCGAACCCTCCAAAATTTAGCCGTCCATCCGAGTTTTGGCGGGGAAGTTATGGTGGTTGGCTTGGGGTGTGAAAAATTAGTTCCTGACCGATTATTACCAGATGGAGATACCTCCAATGTTATCTTATTACAAGAACAGACAGGTTTTATAAATATGGTCGAAAAGATCTTGGAAATGGCCGAGACACGTCTAAAAAGGTTAAATGAGCGGAAGCGGGAAACATGTCCTGTTTCGGATCTTGTTATTGGAGTACAATGTGGCGGTAGTGATGCTTTCTCCGGCGTAACAGCCAATCCAGCTGTTGGCTATGCTGCCGACCTCATTGTTCGGGCAGGTGGAACGGTTATGTTTTCCGAAGTGTCTGAGATAAGGGATTCTGTCCATTTATTAATGTCTAGAGTTGCTGATGAGAAAGTAGGCAACGATTTAAAAAGGGAAATGAAATGGTATGACAACTATTTGCATGGCGGCCAAGTGGACCGGGATGCCAATCCGACGCCAGGGAATAAAAAAGGCGGCTTATCAAATGTTGTGGAAAAATCGTTGGGTTCGGTAGCGAAATCGGGAAACAGTCCCCTTGTTGAAGTAGTTCCGCCAGGTGCGAGGGCAACAAAAAAAGGCTTACTTTTCGCTGCTACCCCTGCAGGTGATTTTGTCTGTGGGACACTGCAATTAGCCGCCGGAATGCATTTGCAAGTTTTCACAACGGGAAGGGGAACGCCTTATGGTTTAGCCATGGCTCCTGTGATTAAGGTTTCAACTCGCAATGCCTTAACCGAGCAATGGAAGGACCTGATTGATGTTAACGCGGGAACAATTGCAACAGGTGAGGCAACGATTGAAAATGTAGGATGGGAAATTTTTCACCTGATTTTAGATGTGGCGAGCGGTCGCAAGCAAACCTATGCGGAAAAATGGGGGTTGCATAATGATTTATGCTTATTTAACCCTGCACCGATTACTTGATGCCTATGAAAGAGGACTCTAACTTTTTATGGTTGTTTCTTTTAAAATTGAAGAACAATGATATAAGGATAGAACGATTGTGGCAAAGCTAAAAATATTAAAGGCTGACAGGAAGCATGCTGTCAGCCTTTTTAGATTAGCAAAATAGTTGAATATCTTGTTAACGGTTATAATGATAGTGGAGTTGATTAGGATGAATGCGAAGGAGATATCCACACGGATCGATGTTCTTGATTATTTACGGGGATTTGCACTAATGGGGATTATCCTGGTTAACATCATTCCATTATTGTCAGTAAGATTACCCAATCCCCATACAACTGATGCATCCTACTTGAGGTTTTTATACTTATTGGTGGAAGGTCGCTTTTATACGATCTTTACCTTTTTGTTTGGTGTGGGGTTTTATATATTTATCTCCAGGGCAAATGCGAAGGGGAAAAATGGCTATGTTTTGTTTTTGCGGCGAATCCTCGTGTTGTTTTTCTTTGGGTTAGTGCATGTGCATTTTCAACCAGGGGAAGCATTAACGGTTTACGCTATTTGCGGTCTGATTATTTTACCCTTTTATAAAGCGAACAAGGTTGTAAATCTTGTTTTTGGAATGGTCATGTTGCTGGTCCTAAGTTTGTATGCTCAGAAAATGTTTATGGTGGTTCCATTGATGTTGTTAGGAATCGCCGCCGGGCAATATCGGATGTTTGAGCGAATATCACAACATTTAAAGCAAACTGTTATTTTTACTGGCATAATGTTTGTATTAAGTGTGGCAGGTCTTATTTATCAATATCAGCATGCCCCGTTTATGTTTGGATCGGATGGGGATTTCAAAGATACGCAACGATTCTTAAGGATTGGAATCTCGCTCGGTCCGATGGTCTCTGCCCTTTATGTCGGGGTACTGATTTTGCTTCTGAATTTCCCCGTTGTTCGGCAGGTTCTGTCACCTTTAAAGAGCTATGGACGGATGGCGTTGACAAATTATGTTTCACAAACGACCTTTATCCTAGTTGCGGGGAAGTTGCTGGATTTATTTGATCATATCACTTATTTACAATCACTTTATTTTTGTTTAGCTATTTATGTCATTCAACTTACGTTCAGTGCGATTTGGCTGCGCCACTTCAGCTTCGGCCCATTGGAATGGGTGTGGCGCACGTTGACCTATTTCGAATTCCCGCCAATGCGAAAAACTAGAGTATAGAGAGCAAACGCCCTCCGCTTGATGGGGGATACTAAAGAATGTCAGTCCTCTAATGTTTAAAGCTGGAGGACTGACTCGATTTTTGTTACAGCTTATGTCTGGAGACACTGTTATTTTTCAATATCCACATCGTGTTCCTTTGCTAATTTATCCAATTTAGTTTGATAATCACGAATATGTTTACGCGCGTCAGCCAACATCTCATTGGCCTTTTGGATCAAATTGGCGTCCTGTTCTTCTAACGCCTGTTTAATTATTGCAAAGGCTTTAAACTGTATATCCGCCCCTTCAATATATATTTCGTGGATTTCTCTTACCTCATCTGTTTCAATCTTTACAGAATCTAGCTCTTTAATAAATTCGTTGTAATTTGGAATAACATCATTATTTAAGACATCGTACATTGTTTGATCATCCTGATAGTTTGTACCCGAAACCCCTTCATAGGCTGAAACGGCAGCCCTCTCTAATTTCCCCGCTTCCTTCATTTCTTTATTTACATAATTAAGTAAATCATCTTGCACAGGATCACTGGAGCAACCAGACAATAAAATCAAAATGGGTAGGATTATAGCCAATATCCATTTTTTCAATACATTCACCTCCTAATGCCCAATTTATGAGGGTTAGGAAGTCCATTATGAGTGTGGAAAATATTATTTTATTAATCATCACGTGGCTTTATGTAGTCTTGTTTAGGAAATGCAGCTCTTCAGTAAATGTTTTATTTTGGTAATCTTACTGAAAAAAGTTCTCAATTAGACGTTGACTTCAAAATTCAGAATGTTAAAATCAAATTTATAAATAATTGATAATGATTTTCATTATCAGTATTGGAACGCTAGAATTATAGAAATGATGGGGACAGTTATGAAGAAACGGTATTTACTATTAGCTTTATTCATCTTATCCGCATCTTCACTATTTGTTGGTGTTAGCAGTCTCTCACCAGTAGACTTGCTAGACTTTCAATCAGAGGAGAGGCAAATTTTCTTGGTGAGCAGAGTGCCGAGACTTGTTGCGATACTACTCGCGGGAGCAGGGATGAGTATTGCTGGATTGATTATGCAGCAACTTAGCCGCAACAAATTTGTATCGCCGACAACAGCCGGAACATTGGACGCTACTCGTCTGGGGATTCTGGTTTCGATGTTGCTATTTGCAAATGCGTCTATGCTTGAAAAAATGGTCGTAGCCTTTGCCTTTGCGCTTGCCGGTACATTTTTATTTATGCAAATTCTAGATCGAATTAAGTTTAAAGATGCTATTTTTATTCCGCTTGTGGGACTCATGTTCGGCAATATTTTATCATCCGTCACGACTTTTTTTGCTTACCGAGCGGATGTGATTCAAAATATGTCCGCCTGGCTCCAAGGCGATTTTTCAATGATCATGAAAGGTCGTTATGAACTCCTCTACATAAGTATTCCAATTTTAGTCATCGCCTATTTTTATGCCAATCGCTTTACAGTGGCTGGGATGGGGGAAGATTTTTCGAAAAACTTAGGTCTTGCCTATCGAAGTGTGGTAAATATCGGGTTGACACTCGTTGCTCTAATTACGGCATCAGTGGCCCTGACCGTCGGTATTATCCCATTTCTAGGTTTAATCATTCCAAATATCATCTCCATTTTCAAAGGAGACCATCTACAAAAAACGTTACCGCATACAGCGCTTCTAGGGGCCATTTTCCTGATAGTTTGCGATATTTTAGGGCGGGTACTCATTTATCCCTATGAGATTTCGATTAGTCTCATGGTTGGTGTGATTGGCAGTGGGATTTTCTTATACCTGCTGTTTAGGAGGAAAGCCTATGCGTAATTCCATGAAAATGGCCGGTCTCATATTGATTGCTGCGGGCTGTTGTGCAATATATCTCATACATGATTTAAATGGAAGCTTTGATTATGCTTTGCCAAGGCGCTTTACGAAGGTACTTGCCATGGTTTTGACGGGCTTTACCATCGCTTATGCGACAGTAGTTTTTCAGACAATTTCGCATAACCGCATTTTAACACCGAGCATCATGGGGTTAGATGCCCTTTATTTATTATTACAAACGGTGATTATATTCTTTCTTGGTTCTTCGCATATGATTGTCGTCAATAAACAAATAAACTTTTTACTTTCTGTAGCCGTGATGATTTTGTTTTCCCTTTTCTTATATCGATTCTTATTTAAAAAAGGTGGCCAGCCTATCTGCTTTTTATTGCTAATTGGAATTATTGTCGGGACCTTTTTCTCCAGTATCTCGACGTTTTTACAAGTGTTGATTGATCCGAATGAGTTTCTGATAGTTCAAGATAGGATGTTTGCTAGTTTCAATAATATCAACTCAGACTTAGTGTGGATGGCAATGGTCACTATTGTATTTGTACTGATTTACGCCTGGAGGTATGTCAAGTATCTCGATGTTTTATCGCTCGGTCGGGAGATGGCTATTAATCTAGGTGTTCCCTACGATTCGATTGTGAAACAAATGCTTGTCATTGTCGCGATATTCATTTCAATCTCGACGGCGCTCGTCGGACCGATTACCTTTTTTGGCCGAGAAAAACATGAACTTAATTGGTGAAATGTTTGGAAAAGAAGATAAGGTGGCAAGTGAATTAAAAGACATTAAAGCTAGTATTGAAAAGTTAAATAAACAGGCTTCAGCACTTGATAAGAAAGGTCTAATTCTTTTAGCGAATGAAGGGAAAGTCAGTGCCTACGGACCAAGTTCCCGTTTGGGCTTAATCCATGATGTATTTGGGTTTGGTGCTGCTGATCAAAAAATTGAAGTATCAACTCATGGACAGAGCATTACGTTTGAGTACATTATGGAGAAAAACCCTGACGTATTGTTTGTTATTGACCGTGCGACAGCAGTTGGCGGAGAAATTGGCGCAAAGGAAATTATTGAAAATGAGTTAGTTAAAAAAACTGCTGCCTTTAAGAATGATAAGATTATCTACCTAGATGCAGACACATGGTACCTAAGCGGTGGAGGCTTAAAATCTGTCAAATCAATGGCCAAAGAAATTGAGGCAGCATTATAAAACAAGAAACAACCCAACAAACGCTTGGACTTAAGCTCCGAGCGTTTGTTTTTATGAACTAAAGCAGCTTAAATTGTCCGCGTGGGACGGACATTTGGGCTAAGTGTCTTTCGGTGGTGCCTGACACCATTTTGTAAAATACTTCTTTTCTTTATCGAAAAACTCTGTAAAATGGAGATTAAGAGTATAATTGATGTGTTTGGAGAGATCTCTATGTCGAAGAGTTTCCCGATTTTTACGAAAGAGTATGAATCTGTGGTTTATAATCCAGATGATTTAATTGACTTATTTCTTGACTGTACCGCAGACGCCATTTGTATGGTCGATATGGAAAATCGGTTTATTCGAGTGAACCATGTGTATACGAAGATATTTGGCTATACAGAGGACGATGTCATCGGAAAAAGAGTTGAAGAATTTTCCAATCCTGACATTGTGCATGATATTATTGAATCAGTCAAAAGTGGTGAAGCATATCCTGATATGGTTACCCAAAGATACCATAAAGACGGAAGCATACTTGATATTGCTGTTTCCTATTCTCCCTTTCGAAATTCATGTGGGGAAATTATTGCTGTTATTGCAATCTTTCGCGATATAACAGAGCATATAAATATTGAAAGAGAATTAAAAAAGACACGTGAACTGTACAAGCTTATAACTGAAAATACATCGGATATGATTAAGGTCTATTCGAGAGATAAAAAGATTGTCTATGCATCTCCTTCTCATGAAAACGGAATTGGATATACTCCTGACCAGTTAATAGGTAAAACCGTATACGATCTTATCATGCCTGAGGAAATAGACCATTTTGACAGAGTTTATCAAAGGTTAATAGAAACAAAGGAACCTCAACTGCTACAAACAAAGTTGCAAAAAGGTAATAAGGAAGTAATATACTCGGAGACCACTATTTCTCCAATTTTTAATGAACAAGGAGAAATTGATTCCTATGTGACGGTGGGAAGGGATATTACAGACCGGGTAAAAAATGATGATGCCCTCCGAAATTTAGACCGGCTTTCGATTATTGGCCAATTAGCTGCTGGAGTTGCTCATGAGATACGAAACCCATTGACTTCATTAAAAGGATTTTCAAAGCTGTTGAAAGATACCACGAACAAAGAAAAACAAGGTGATTATTTATCAATCATCATGAACGAATTAGATCGTATTGATATGATTGTGAATGAATTTATGTCGTTGGCAAAACCTCAAGCCATTCAATTTGATCAAGAAAATCTAAATTCAATCATAGAAAGCACGGTTAATATTCTTCATCCACAAGCTTTATTACATAATGTGCAAATAACCAACCATTATCAAAATGATGATATTGATTTGCTTTGTAATCCCAATCAGTTGAAACAGGTTTTTGTTAATTTTTTAAAAAATGCAATTGAATCGATGCCGTTTGGTGGAAAAGTCAAAATTCATGTTCAAAGGGTAGAAGGCAAACGAGTGCAGATTAGCTTTTCGGATGAAGGAATCGGCATTGACGGAGAACTTATGCGCTATTTGGGAACTCCGTTCTATACAACCAAGGATAAAGGAATCGGACTTGGCCTAACTGTCAGCAACAAAATCATCCAGGAACATAATGGTACTATGAAAATCGACAGTCAACCTGGGAAAGGTACCACTGTAAAAGTTGAACTGGAATGCTTTTAAAAAGGATGTAAAAAAAGGGTGTCAGGCATCATTAAGGGACAATTGTCCCTTGTGGTGCCTGACACCCTTATTTGGTGTAACGATTTGCATAGCTAGAAGCAACAAAGGCATTTGGTTTGATTTTCGGTTCAACCCCCATCGATTCGATTCTCGTTACCATTTCTTTTACAAACTCACTCGTCTTGTTTCGTTTCCCAGCACCGATATCAATGTGTCCCTCCATTGTGAAGGTTGCTCCTTTATATATATAGGGGAGGACAAGATTGATTAACTCATTTTTCCTTTCTTCGTTGAACATCGAAACAATTTCCTCAGTTAACGACAATTCAAGGGAAATCCGTTCATGTAAGTGAGTCATTTTTCTTGGAATAATGACCTTCCTTATGCACGCCCATACTCCTTTTCCTTTATTTTGAATCACAATTCCTGTGATAAAAACAGTTGTGGATCTATGGACTTGAGAATCTGTGCCAACCATTAGTCGATAGTTCCCACTTGGATCTAACTTCATGAATGTTACAATCCGTTCAAAGACTTGTTCGAACGACAGCCCATTCTCCTGAAGATTTTGAAACAAATCGTGATAAGCCCCGTCTTTTTTCATCTTGAAGCACCACATCTTTCCTTTCCAACTAAAAAAATTTAGTCTCGACTCTTACTCCTATCTTATGGAAAGTGATTTATTGTCGTGCAGCCATTGAAAGTATTCGATCTTTATTGAAATGTATGTAGATAAGTGAGCAAAAATGCATGGGTGTGACACCTTAGGGTGTCAGGCACCGTCCGTGGACAAATGCTTCATTTGTCCGTCCTGTGAGGACAGCGCGAAGGCTGCTCGGTATTGATTCGGTTTTGAATTATGCCCAATTAACAACGGAAAATGGAATCTGCTAACCCTATATAGAAATTAATAGCGATGAAACAACCTTTTTTTTAAAAACAATTATTTGCCTAACAATATTTGTGCCAGTCCATCATTAGATAAAGAAACGAGATTTAATCTAGATAGGGATGGATGGAAATGGCAAAGAGAAACCGAGGGAAAACAATCAGCTACCTGCCTTCAAATGGCCGGGGAACCTGCCCGCTGTGTGAAAGGACAAGAATCAAGCTACTATATACGCATACAACAGAAACAAACCAAACCATCAAAGTTTGCAAAAACTGTCGGGATAAATAAACAATGGTGTCAGGCACCGCTCGTGGACATTTGTCCTTTTGCGGTGCCTGACACCTTTTTCTTTTTTTAGTGATATCGGGCAAAGGGGGTCGTACACTCATTTTTTAAAAGGATATTAACACTAATTGTCGAATAAACTTAACTGTAGTGCAATTAGCCTAAAGAGGTTGTGAGCGTGTAGTCCCAAATAAATAGATGTTAAAGGGGTGGGATGGATGGCGAAGCGGATTGTAAAACAGCATGAATTAAATTTTTTGAAGCGGGAGCTTAGGTTCTTAGAAGATTCAGAGATTCTTCCTGCAGGAAAGGCCAATGAGATAGATGAGATTTACGAGGTACAGAGACTTTCTTTCACAAAAACACTTTTGTATGTTGGTTCTATTTTGATTGGAGCGGGGGTACTCAGTTTTATCGCGAGTAATTGGGATGAGATTGGAAAAACAGCGAAGCTCCTGTTAATCATCGCGCTTTTCGTTGCCAGTAATCTGGCAGGATTTAAAATGGAAAGGAACTATCCAAAGACATCTAAAAGCCTTTATTATGTAGGTGTTCTTGTGTTTGGGGCGGGGATTTTTCTTGTGGAGCAAATGTTTCATCTCGGAACAAATTCACAAAATGCTTTTTTATGGTGGTCGCTTGGCATTTTGCCGTTGGCATGGGTATTACGGGATAAATGGATCCTACTAGCATCTTCCCTTTTTGTCCTCAAATACATGCAGGATGGACAATATCTCGAAGGGGTAAATATCCCGTATTGGACACTGCTTTGGATTGCCGCCATTTATTTACTTAATGAAAAAATAGGGTTTTCAAAAGTAACTGGATTTGTCGCTGGCTTATTATCGCTAGCATTTATCGGGACGGTCATTAGCTTTTTTGTCAACCGCTATGACTATACTGATTTTCCTTACGTGTATGGATTAATCTATTTGGTCATAGGCGTGGCTCTAGTCCTCTCAAGAGGGAGAATTAGAGACATTTACGTTGTCTTGGGATACCTCGTTCATGGTGCCGCAGCGCTATTGTTATCTTTTGAAGATACCTGGCCAATGGATTGGATGTATATTCCTTTTTCGGTCATCTATGTGCTCTATGTATTGTACTTAATTAAAAAAGGAAGTTTGCTCAGTATCATTATTTTATGCGTGATGATCTTCCGTTTTTACTTGGATTTATCCTTTGAGTTTTTGCCGAAATCGTTCGTATTTATTATAGGAGGATTCCTGCTCCTAGGTTTCGGTTTTTATTTTGAAAAACAAAGGAAAAAAGGGGTGAGTGTGCATGAATAAGCGAGCAAAGCAGTTGGTTTTGGCCTGTTCCGTACCGGTGCTGATTTTGTTAGGCATGTGCTTCACGCCCCTCTATACCATGTTAACGGGAGTGGATATGATTCTCCAAACCAAACCGTTGGACCCATCCGACCTATTTCGAGGTGATTATGTGACCCTTCAATATGAAGCTGAAGAAGTCCCGATAAGTTTGGTGGATAAGGCTGTGGTCTCACGATTGCAGGACCAGGGGGGACAGTTTGAAGTATTCGTTCTTATGGAGAAAAAGGACGGAGTCCACACCCCCATTAAAGTCAGCCTTGAAAAACCTGATAAGGGAATATTCCTAAAAGGAACAATAAACTATATTGATAAAGGCAACCAAGGACAAGAAATTGCCTTCATTGAGTACAATCTGGATAAATACTTCCTAGAGGACAACACCGGGGCAGAATGGGAAAAAGCCTCTGCTAAAGGAGAAATACTAGCCAAACTAAAAGTAAACAACGGCTATGCCGTCCTGACCGATATCACAACCAAGTAATTGTGGTGTTAAAAAGTTGGTGTCAGGCACCGCACGTGGACAAAACTGCCTTTTGTCCACGTGGAGAGGACACAGGTCCTTTTCGGTGCCTGACACCTTTTTCGTTCCGATTGTTAACTTGAATTAAAATTGAGTTGACAATATAGTAAGTAACCATATATTTTAATATTATAACAATTAATATTGGGGTGGGAGAATGAAGAAAAAATTAAGAGCGTTGGATATAACACTAGTGGGGATGTTTGTGGCATTGATGGCGATTGGGGCAAACCTAACCTCGTTTGTGCCTTTTATGGTGGTGGGAGGAGTTCCAATTACATTCCAAACCTTCTTTGCAATCTTAGCAGGGGCTATCTTGGGGAGCCGGTTAGGATCCATAGCGATGGCGGTTTATATGCTAGTTGGCTTTGCGGGCGTTCCTGTTTTTGCTAAATTTGGGGCAGGTCCATCCACAATTTTTAGTCCTACCTTCGGCTTTATTCTATCGTATATTTTTACAGCGTTTATCATTGGAAAAATCGTTGAGAAGAAGAAAACTGTCGCAGCCTTTATCATCGCCTCCTTAATCGGAATGGCGGTAAACTACTTCTTCGGTACTAATTGGATGTATTTTGCCTATAAGCTTTGGGCAGCTGCACCAGAAGGATTCACCTACAAAATGGCCTGGTTATGGATGGTTGCTCCACTGCCAAAAGACATAATCTTAGCCGTCCTTGCCGGAATCATGGCCCACCGACTAGAAAAAACCGTCCTTTCAAAAGGACAATTTAAACATCTAAAGCGTGTTTCTTAAGGGCATCAAGTTATAAACAAACTAAGGGTGTCAGGCACCGCTCGTGGACATTTGTCTTTTAGCGGTGCCTGACACCTTTTTTTGTGACACCTTTTTGTGACACCCTTTTTCGAAGTAATTGCTTGATACGAAACTTTTAGATTATTCGGATGTTATACATATAATTTACAAGGGCATTTTGATATAATTCAGGAATAATGGATTTATATATTGATAGAAGTTATTACAGAATGGGTGATTACAATCATCAGGTCACGATTGAGAAGCTTAAATACCCTGCGTAATCAGATTCTAGCTGTTTTTTTGTTTGTTATGATGATTGTTCTTGCGATTGTTTCCATTATGGTATACAACCAGGTTGGAACTTTAATGAAGGACAATGCAGAGGAACAAATTCAGCAAACAGCAGTTGAAGCAAATGGAAGAATGGAAACATTATATAGACAAGTGGACACACTGTCGAACCAATTGGCGACGAATGGTACCGTCCAGCAGCTACTGTTAGGGATCGTTGACGGGGATATCATGGATTTCGCCAAGCAGCAATCGTTAATCAAAGTCATCAATAATTTCTACGCTTACTCGGATGGGATTTCCAACTTTGAACTATTTACATCTAAGGGGAAAAGAATTTATCCTTTTGATAATAAGCACTTATCTAACCGCATTCAACCGAGATGGATCGAGGTAGCGGATAAAGAAAAGGGACGATTAGTATGGGTAGGAAAAGACCCGGCCAATACCAATTATTCTTATGCCATTAGAAGAGTGAGTTTAATAGACCGTTGGTTTTCAAACGGGGGATATTTGGTCGTTCGGATCTCTAACAGCTATTTTCAAGTAAAAGAGAACATAGAGGAACATGGAGAAAAGGGGTATATGATGCTCCTTGATCGAGACTTAGCTCCAATTACTGCCAATTATGGAATTGATATTCAGAATATGCTTCTAGAAGGACAAAAAGCCGTTACCATTAATAAAAAAGAGTTCATGATAGTAAAGGAATCGTCCAAACTGACGGGCTGGACATTGGTTATCTTAAAGCCGACGAGTTTCCTTTCAGAACGTGTCTCAGCGGTACGTCCCGTTATTTTACTATCGGGTGTAATCGGATATATCATTTTCTTTGTCTCTTCTATTTTTTTGGCGACGATGATCACGAGGCCAATTAAGCGACTAACCAATACAATGAAGAAAGCTAAGATGGATGAATTAAAGATAAATCCTGGAAGTTCCGCGTCGTTGGAAATTATTGAACTTAATAATACCTACAACCAAATGGTCGAAAACACGAATCACCTAATACAAGAGGTGTATGAAAAGGAACTGTTGCGGAGTAGAACTGAATTGAAAGCGCTTCAATCCCAAATCGATCCCCATTTTCTTTACAATACATTAAATGCCCTTTACTGGTCATTAGAAGAAAAGGGAGAAGAGGATTTGGCTGGGACAGTCATTGCGATGTCAGAGCTTTTCCGCTATACAATTGGAAACAAAAATAGTGGCGAATGGGTAACCATTCACGATGAACTTGAACATATTGAACGCTATTTACAGCTGATGAAAATGAGGCTGGGTGACCGATTGATATGGTCTATATCGGTGCGGCCAGAATACATAGATATAAAAATACCAAAGCTTATCATTCAGCCTTTAGTTGAAAATGCAATAATCCATGGAATTGAGAAAAAGAGAAAGCAAGGTGCCGTCTTTATCCATGTTGAAAAAGTGGACGACTCCTCAAATATCACGATAACCGTAAAGGACAATGGCTCAGGAATGGAGGCGGAAATGCTTTCACAAATTAATCACGCGATAGAAATGGATGGTGAGTCTTCCATTAAAGGAATGGGGATGGCGCTTACCAATGTGAATAAAAGAATTCGACTTTATTATGATCAATACAATTTGAAGCATCTATACCTAGTTAGTGAACAAGGCGAGGGAACACAGGTTACATTTGAAATTCCAGAGCTGAGGAGGTAAATAACAGATGTCTACCAAGACTATTTTAATCGTCGATGATGAGCAAACAACAAGACAAGGCTTGAAAAAAACACTGGAAATATGGTCCGCGGGAAAATATGAAATAATAAGTGCTACTGATGGACCTGAGGCATATGAGCTATTTGGCAAACATAAAATTCACCTTCTAATTACAGATGTATGCATGCCTGAGATGGATGGTTTGAAACTGTTGAAAAACATTAAGGATAGAGGATATAAGCCCGTTGTGATGATTATTTCTGGACATCCTGATTTTGAATATGCTCAGGAAGCAATTCGTCTTGGAGTAATTAATTATCTCCTGAAGCCGTTAAGTAAACAAAAGCTAATTGAAGCAGTTGAGCAGGCATTGGAAACAGGAGCTAACATCGAAAGGGCAGACCATCTAGAAAAAGTTGCCGATCAAAAGCTACTGAATGTGGATGCTCGGAAAGACCTCTCGAATTCTCTAATTAAAGATGCAATTACATACATAAATAAAAATTTAAATAGGCAGGTCAGCTTAAAGGAAGTGGCTGATACTGTCCATTTAAATGCCAGTTATTTCAGTGTTTTGTTTAAAGAACAAACCCGTTTGACATTTAGTGAATTCTTGACGAGAAAAAGGCTGCAAATGGCCAAAAACCTGTTATTGACCACGGATGCACATGTCGAAGATATCGCCCAGCAGGCAGGCTATCAGACAGCTAAGTATTTCATTAAAATCTTTAAGGATTATGAGGGAATTACACCAAGCAAATACAGAAAAGTGGCTGTCCTTGACGAAGCACCTATCCAAAAATAGTGGAATTTCCCCCAATCGCGGTTACCTTACCGTGATTTTTTATTAGTGCTAAAATTCAGTATGTAAGCGAAAACAATTTACTGGGGGTTTTGAAATGTTTAAGAAAGCGTATACATTGTTGCTAGTACTTGCACTTCTTCTTACAGCTGGTCTTGCTGGCTGCAGTGGTTCTGACAAGGCTAGCAATGAGAGCAGTTCCAAGAAAACGATTAAATTCATGCATCTTTGGCCTGCCGGAAGCTCCAAACAACAAAATTTGATCGTGTCAGATATTATCAAGCAATACGAGGCAAATCATAAGGATGTAAAAATTGAGGTTGAAGTACTTGAAAATGAACAATACAAGAACAAAATGAAAGTTCTTTCCTCATCTAACGAGCTTCCAGATGTAGGTTTTACATGGGCAGCTGGATATATGACTCCTTTTGTTAAAGGAAAGCTTTTTTCACCACTTGACGATGTATTATCTGGCGGTTTGAAAGATTCTTTCGTTAGTGGAACAACCGAAGCATATGCGTTAGACGGCAAAACTTATGGTCTTCCACTAGAATTAAACATCGCTCCTATTTATTACAATAAAGAAATCTTCAAAAAATTTAATCTCGAAGTACCTCAAACTTACAGTGATTTCACAAATGTTGTGAAAACACTTGCTAGTAAAGGTGTAGCACCAATTGCACTTGGAAATAAAGATCGTTGGACTGGATCTCTGTGGTATATGTACCTTGCAGACCGTTTAGGTGGTTCTGTGGTTTTAAACAAAGCAATCGATCGTACTGGTTCATTTGAAGATCCTGCTTTAGTAGCAGCTGCAGATGAAATTCAAAAACTTGTAAAAGAAAATGCATTCAATAAAGGATTTAATGGTTTGTCTAATGATGAAGGAAAATCAGAATTCTTAAATGGAAAAGCTGCTATGTACCTGATGGGGACATGGGAACTTCCGAACTTCACGACAAATGAAGAAATTCCACAAGCATTCCGTGACAATGTTGGATTCTTTAAATTCCCAACAGTTGAAGGCGGTAAAGGGAACATCGACAGCTGGGTTGGCGGTCCTGGGGTTGGCTTGTTCGTATCTGAAAACTCAAAGGTTAAGCCTGAAGCAAAAGAATTTGTTAAATTCTTTGTTGAAAAATGGGGAGAGCAATCTGTTGAAAAAGCAGGTGTAATTCCAGCTACTAAAGTTGATACTACCAAAGTTAAATTACCACAACTTTATATTGATGTATTAAACGAATTGAATAAAGCTAGCAATCTAACATTATTCGCAGATGTTCAAATGAGTGCATCTGTTGCTGAAACACATTTGAATCTAATTCAATCAATGTTCGGGAAAGAAGTGAATCCAAAAGATTTTGCTAAACAACACGAAGATGCGTTAAAGGCTGACGAAGGTAAATAATCGTAACTTAGAAAAAAGGGGCATATATCTTTACTTTTGGTATGTGCCCCTTCATTTTTATCCTGTTTGCAAAGGAGTTGAATCGTAATGAATAGAGTTATGTCCAATAAAAAGATAGTTGCTCTGTATATCGCACCAGCGCTTTTTCTTATCCTTGCCTTGATTTATGTCCCAATTGTCCAAACCGGATATTTCGGCTTAATGAAATGGAATGGAATCGGAGAGATGGAATTCATTGGCTTAAAAAATTATGCCCATCTGATACAGGATTCCTTGTTTTGGAAGAGTGCCTACCACTCCTTAATACTGGCAGTTTTTTCAACACTTAGCTTGATTGGTTATTTATTCATCTCGATGATATTGGCAGGCAAAATAAAAGGAGCAGATTTGCTTAGAAAAATCTATCTGATTCCCATGCTGCTTGCATCTGTTGCCATTGCGCAACTCTGGCTGAAAATTTACCACCCTACAAATGGAATTCTAAATAGTGTTCTGGTTTCACTTGGAGTTGAAAATCCACCCGCATGGCTAGCGGAACCAGGCATCGCGCTATACGCGATTATCGTCCCGATTATCTGGCAATATGCAGGCTTTTATATTTTGATCTATTATGCAGCATTGAAAAACATCCCGGATTCCCTTGAAGAAGCTGCGAGAATTGATGGCGCTACGCCACTTCAAATTGCATTAAAAATAAAAATCCCATTAATCATGAATGTAATCAAGGTAACGATTGTTCTTGCAGTTGTCGGATCATTGAAATATTTCGACTTGATTTATGTCATGACTGATGGAGGTCCAAACAATTCCAGTGAGGTTATGGCCTCATATATGTACCATAAAGCATTTAAGGGCTTTGACTTTGGGTACGGAAGTGCTATTGGTTTCTTCTTATTAATCATCTGTTTAGTTGTTACGTATATCATAAGGAAACTTACCACACAGAATGACGATATTTATTAAAAGAGGGGGGATTTAGGTGAATACGGTGAAAACGACTGGATCTCCGGTAATCATAAATAAGGAAAAATCGAGTCTAGCGAAGAGCCCATTCCTTAATCGCGCAGCCTATGGAATTATGTACCTATTCCTTATTATCGTAGCAATTTTTCAAATCTTTCCGATCATCTGGTTATTTCTTTTCTCATTGAAAAATAACCAAGAAGTTTTTAATATGTCTCCCTTTTCCTTGCCAGCACAGCCAAAGTGGGAGAATTACCAAAAGGTTTGGACAGAGGGGAACATTAGCCAATACTTTTTCAACAGTATCACCTACACGGTAGTAGCGGTTGTATTGACTGTTATTTTAGCAAGTATGGTAACATTCGCCCTTACGAGAATGAACTGGAAGGGCAGTAAATTGGTGTTGGGCTTATTCATGGTGGGACTAATGATTCCGGTCCATTCCACATTGATTCCTTTATTCAATACTTTTACAAAAATAAACCTGATTGATAATCCGCTTTCCGTCATCTTCGCCTATACTGCCTTTAATCTGCCGATCACAATTATGATATTGCTTGGATTTTATGAGGCACTGCCAAGAGAGGTAGAAGAGGCTGCTGTTATGGACGGAGCTTCGATTAATCATATGTTTTTCCGGATTACCCTGCCAATGACTGCACCAGTTATTGCAACGGCAGCGATTATTAACATGATTTACAACTGGAATGAATTTGTTTTCGTCAACACATTTATTAGTTCAGACAGCTTTAAAACGCTGACAGTTGGAATTCAGAACTTTATCGGTCAATATACAACGGACTGGGGTGCAATTGGTGCAACACTTGTTATTAGTATCCTGCCAATTCTGATTGCATTCTTAATCTTGAGCAACCGAATTGTCGAAGGAATTGCTTCGGGTTCAGTTAAAGGCTGATTTATTATAATCTAGCAACCTATGAAAATAGGATGGAAGGTATTGAGGGAAACTAGGGATTAGAGGTGATAAACCGTGCAATTAGGAAAAACGATGGGGAAACTGTTCACTTTTTGTGAGTGGATCATGAGGCTTGCATACGTCAATCTATTATGGTTTTTCTTTTCCCTGGCAGGATTGGTTCTCCTAGGAATCATGCCGGCAACGGTGGCTCTTTTTACGATCGTCCGAAAATGGCAGTTGAAAGAAACCGACCTCCCCATTTGGAAAACGTTTCTTTCCGTTTACAGACAAGAATTCAAAAAATCAAATGGATTGGGTATATGTATCGGATTGAGTGGGGCATTTATCATTTTTGACCTTCTTTACTTGAGAACAGTAGGAGGAGCGCTCCAATTTACCTTGTTCATCCCATTACTGATTATCACAGGATTTTATGTACTTACCCTTGTTTATATTTTTCCAGTCTATGTCCATTTTGAATTAAAAACTTTGGATTATATAAAAAATGCCTTTTTCTTAAGCGTACTTAATTTCCACATGACAGTATTGATGCTGGCAGCTTCAGCAGCGATCATTTTCTTGAATTTGTACCAAACAAGCTTCATCCCATTTTTTAGTGCTGCAACGATTGCTTGGATACTGATGTTTGGAGGAAATTATAGCTTTAACCGGGTGGGGGCAAGACACTAGGTTTGCAGCAACTCTTCCAAACAAAAGAAAAATGGCGCATTCCTCATGTCATTAAGATACAGGTACAAAAATGAGCATGAATATTAGTTGATGAACAGGAGTGTTAAAAATGGCTACAATTCAAAATCCAATTTTAACGGGTTTCAATCCAGATCCGTGTATTTGCCGGGTTGGCGAAGATTATTATATTGCGGTGTCGACATTTGAATGGTTTCCAGGGGTGGGGATTTACCATTCCAAGGATCTAAAAAACTGGCGTTTAACAGCGAGGCCGCTAAACCGGCTAAGCCAGTTGAATATGATGGGGAATCCGGATTCGGGAGGAATATGGGCACCAGCACTTACCTACTGTGATGGTCAGTTCTGGCTGATTTATACGGATGTAAAGGTGGTTGAAGGTCAATGGAAGGATTGCCATAATTACCTTGCTACCTGTGAAACGATTGATGGCGAGTGGTCAGACCCAATTTATTTGAATAGCTCAGGCTTTGATCCCTCATTATTCCATGATGAAGATGGTAAAAAATATTTGGTCAACATGAATTGGGATCATCGTATGGGTCATCACAATTTTTACGGGATTTCACTTCAGGAATACAGTCCGGTAGAACAAAAGCTAGTTGGTAAGGCTGAAATTATTTTTAAAGGAACAGATATTAAACTAACGGAAGCGCCGCATTTATATAAAATTGATGACTATTATTATCTATTAACAGCTGAAGGCGGCACGAAATTTGATCACCAAGCAACCATTGCGCGCTCTAAACAACTGAGTGGTCCATACGAAGTGCATCCGGAGAACCCGCTGATCACTTCGTTCCATGCCCCGAGGATTCCTCTTCAAAAAGCGGGTCATGCTTCGATTGTACATACCCATACAGGTGAGTGGTTCCTTGTTCATTTAACTGCAAGACCATTGTCTAGAGAAGGACAGCCTTTGTTAGATCCCCGTGGCTACTGTCCACTTGGAAGGGAAACTGCGATCCAGAGACTAGAGTGGAAAAATGATTGGCCATACGTTGTCGGAGGAAACCAGCCATCTGTTGAGATAGAAGGGCCAAGGGTGGACGAAGTGAAGTGGGACAGGGACTTCCCTGAGAAAGACGAATTTGATACAGAAATGTTGAACCCTCATTTTCAGAGCTTACGGATCCCATTAGGGGAGAAAATCGTTTCATTAAAAGATAACCCTGGCCACTTGCGCCTATACGGGAAAGAATCGTTAACTTCTAAATTCACACAAGCATTTGTAGCAAGACGTTGGCAGCATTTTACCTTTAGCGCGGAGACAAAGGTTGCCTTTAACCCGAATACCTTCCAGCAATCTGCTGGCCTGGTGAATTACTATAATACACAGAACTGGACATCATGCCAGGTCACCTGGAACGAGGACAAAGGGAGAATCCTTGAACTCATGACCTGTGACAATTTTACCTTTGACCAACCGCTTCAAGGTCAAGAAATTGTCATTCCAGAGGATGTTGAATATGTGTATCTTCGTGTGGATGTGAAGACGGATGTATACCAATACTCCTTCTCCTTTGATGGTGAGAACTGGTCAGTGATTCCAGTAACATTCCACTCCTACAAGTTGTCGGACGATTATATTCAAGGCGGCGGCTTCTTCACCGGCGCATTTGTAGGCATGCAATGCCAAGACACATCAGGCCAAAACCTGCATGCAGATTTTGACTACTTTAGTTACAAAAACAACAATTAATACTATTTTACATTTAAGTTTGTTGTTGATATCAAAAAAGGTGTCAGGCACCGCTCGTGGACATTTGTCCACGAGTGGTGCCTGACACCCAGTGCGTTCACACTGATGAAGGGCTATTTTGATTTTTACAGTTGGCAAAAAACTAATCAAACGTTTGATTAAATGGGACTGAGACCATGGCAGATCTGGTCTTATTAATGATAATGAAAAAACTAATCAAGCGTTTGATTAAATGAAGTTGAGGCCATGATAGATTTGATTTTTTTAGGGAAATGGAAAAACTAATTAAACGTTTGATTAAATCGAATTAAAGACATGATAGATCTTGTTTTTAAGCAAAGTGGAAAAACTAATCAAACGATTGATTAATCGTGTCGAGGCCATGATAGATCTGGTTTTTTAAGCAAAGCGGGAAAACTAATTAAACGATTGATTATAAACAGGATCAGGCCACAGAAGTTCATTTGAGTATTTAAGCAAAGTGTAAAACTAATCAAACGTTTGATTAAATTGAATTGAAGCTATGGTACATTGGGCTTTCAAAGAAAAGTGGAAAAAACTAATCAAACGTTTAATTAAATTATGTTCAAGCCATGATACATCTGGCTTTTTAAGAAAAGCAAAAAAACTAATCAAACGTTTGATTAAATCCAAGTAGCAGTAATAAACTTAATAACACACCAGCTTAGTTGGTCTTGTATAATGAAAAAGAATTAATCAACGTTAATGACCTTCAAAAGGACACATCCTGCCGTATCATAAGCTATATTGATGAAAAGGCGTCATCCTAAAATTGGATGATGTCTTTCGAAATTTTGGCCATTCTTGCATGAATTCTAAATTACCAATAATGCCGAGCTACAAACCGAGGCCGGCGATAAATTCCCCTGTTAACAAAATCCAAACATTCTTGTTCCTCAACATAAACTGTGTCCCTCAATCCTCTATTCATATCCATATGAAACTATAATACTGTTAAAAATACTAACAGAAAACGGTGTCAGGCACCACTCGTAGACAAATGTCCACAAGTGGTGCCTGACACCGTCCTTTTTAGTTCGAATCCCCCAATAATCTATTTCAGACTCCTGCTATAAAGACGGAACATATTTGAATTGAAGTTTGGTGGAAATTTGCTTTCCGTACGCGATGACTCTCTCGATTAGGAAGTTTTTTCTTTCTTCCGTTATGTTGAAATTGACATAACCAATACTAATAGCGCCAATTAGTTCATTTATTTGGTTAAAAATAGGGGCAGCCACTGATGATGTGCCTTTCGTTCTCTCCCCATGACTCTCCCCATAGCCCTCTTTCACTATTTGATTTAATACAGTTAAAAAAGTATCTCTATCTTCTTCAGCTACTAGTTCATTTACGATTTTTTGCCTTTCAATTGAGGGCATATGGGCTAACATGACTTTATTTGCTGCTCCAATGTTTAGTGGAATGCGTAATCCTAGTTGATCATATATACGGATCGGATTTTGCTGGCAGTCAATTCTCTCAACGATTAATGATTCTAGCCCCATTGGTTTACTGAAATAAATACTCTCTTCTACCTCAAGCATTAATTTTTCCATCTCGGGGCGAATTAACCCTACAAAATCAAAGGTATCATACATCTGTAAGCCGTATTCTAACCAGGTGTTCCCCATTGAATAATGTTTTAAATTTGGATCCTGTTGTATCAGTCCATGCTGCTTCATTGATTGTAAAAGACGATGCATTGTACTTACAGGTAAGTCACACTCCTTAGATAAATCAGTAATTGAAAACCATTTCTTTGTTTCATTTCCAACAAGGACTTTGATCACCTGCATGGCTCGATCGATCGTTTGCATATCTTCATCTCCTATTTAAATTAGATATCAGTAAAAATATTAATAACTATTAATCAGTAAATTCAAAATATATTGACATGAAATTATTACTACTATAGTATCATATTATAGGTTTTCCTGTCAGGGGAAATGAATTCCACTATACGGAAAAACAAAGGAGGAACTGCTTTGGCATCATCTATGTATAAAAAACTCAATACCGTTATTGTTAAACACCCAAATGAATCCTTTATTAGTCAAGAACATTTAAAAAAGGAATGGGAAAAATTCAACTATATTCATGAACCTGATTTTTCAAAAGCACAGCAGGAATTTGAACAGTTTCTTTCTATTATTAAACAGCATGTGGACCATATTGAATTTTTACCCGCGTCAGAACGTGTAGGATTAGATTCTCTATATGCCCATGATCCCGTTAAATTTACGAAAAAGGGTGCCATTATTTTAAAATCAGGGAAAAAATTACGACAGCCGGAAGCCGAGGTGTATAAACAATTTTTAATAGAAAAGGACATTCCTATATTAGGTGAACTTACTGGTGAAGCAGTAGCTGACGGGGGAGATCTTGTTTGGCTGGATGATCGCACATTGTTAATTGGCCGTGGCTATCGAACGAATGATGAAGCAATCCGCCAAATCAAGGAAATTACTAAAGGTTTGGTGGACGAATGTATCGTTGTTCAGCTTCCGCATGACCAAGGTGAGGACGAATGTCTACATCTTATGTCTTTTATTAGTATCGTAGATGAAAACCTGGCTGTTGTTTATTCGAGATTAATGCCAGTCTTCTTAAGACAAATGCTAATCAAGCGTGGCTTTGAATTAATTGAAGTTCCCGATGAAGAATACCATCGACTAGGCTGTAATGTCCTTGCCTTGGCACCGCGAATTTGTATGATAGTTTCTGGAAGCCCTTACACTAAGCAGAAATTAATGGATGCGGGGGCAAACGTCTATGAATATGAAGGAAATGAAATCTCTTATTTAGGTACAGGTGGTCCTACATGTCTCACTTGTCCTGTTATCCGTACATAATTGAAGGAGGAAATAATATGTTTAAAACTACAATTGTCAAAACACCTGGAGAAAGCTTCATCCATGGCTTAACGACTTCTGATCTAGGGAGTCCTATTTTAGAAAAGGCACTCGAGCAGCATAAAGCTTATATTGATGCACTAAAAACCTGTGGGGTAGAAGTAACCGTCCTGACTAGTCATGAGGATTTCCCAGACTCTACCTTTGTAGAAGACACGGCAGTGCTGACACCTGAGTTTGCGGTTATTTCAAACCCAGGGGCCCCTTCACGTAACGGGGAAATTTTTGAGATGGAGCCGACAATAAAATCCCATTATGAAAACATCTATTATATCAAGTCACCAGGAACCCTTGACGGCGGCGATATTTTACAAATTGATAATCATTTTTATATAGGACTTTCTGAAAGGACAAATTTGGAAGGAGCTGAACAATTAAAGCAAATTCTTGAATTGGAACATTACCAGGCGTCTATTGTTCAACTAGAAAAGTTTTTCCACCTCAAAACAGGTATTTCTTATCTTGGAAATCATACAATTGTTGTCGCAGGTGAATTTATTGATCATCCAGATTTTAATTCCTATACAAAAATTATCGTTCCACCCGAAGAGGAGTATGCAGCGAATTGTATTCGCGTGAATGACTATGTTATCATTCCAGCAGGTTTTCCTCAAACGAAGCAAAAAATGAACGAGGCAGGTTTTCGGACGATTGAGCTCGACATGTCTGAATTTCGTAAATTAGATGGCGGCTTAAGCTGTTTGTCCCTACGTTTTTAAGGAACATTAGAGACTGCTAATAGACAAGGGGTGTGTGGGAGATGGTTGAACGAGAGGGTCAGCAGAATCAATTAAATCGATCGATGAAACGTCGTCATTTGTTTATGCTTTCGTTAGGAGGAGTCATAGGAACAGGGTTGTTTTTAAATGCTGGCTATACCATTAATCAGGCCGGAGCTGGTGGTGCATTAATAGGTTATTTATTTGGTGGGATCATTTTATACTTGGTCATGGTGTGCCTAGGGGAACTGGCTGTCCACATGCCCGTAACAGGCTCATTTCAAACATATGCAAGTAAATTCATTAGTCCTTCCGCTGGATTTTCGTTAGGATGGATGTATTTCGTTGGTTCAGCCACAACGGCTGGGGTTGAATTTACCGCGGCAGGAATCCTAATGAAACGGTGGTTTCCTGATGTTTCAGTCTGGATATGGTGTGCTGTTTTCATCGCCCTGTTATTTGTCCTCAATGCTCTTACAACCAGAGGATTCGCAGAGGCAGAATATTGGTTTGCAGGTATTAAAGTGGTTGCTGTTATTTTCTTTATTATTATTGGTTTCGCTGCTATTTTTGGAATCATTCCATTGGCGGACCGTCCTGCACCATTTTTAGAAAACTTAGCACCATCTGGATTGTTCCCTGCAGGTTTTGTCATCCTTTTTGTTACGATGATGAATGTTATCTTTTCCTATCAAGGATCTGAACTGATTGGAATTGCTGCTGGGGAAAGCGAAGAGCCGGAAAAGAATATTCCCCGAGCCATTCGAAACGTCCTTTTTAGAATTATCGTCTTTTATCTAGCTTCTATTGTTATACTATCCGCCATTTTCCCATCTAAGGAACTGGGATTATTGGAAAGTCCATTCGTAACCCTTATGGATATGGCAGGTATTCCTTTCGCACCAGATATTATGAACTTTGTTATACTGACAGCGATATTATCGGTTGGAAACTCATGTATTTACGCGTCGACCCGGTTACTATGGGCGATGGCGCAAGATGGAATGGCTCCAAAACGGTTTGGAAAGCTATCAAAACGCAGGGTTCCATTTGCTGCTCTAGTATTTACGATGCTTTTTTCTCTATTATCCTTGCTAACTAGCTTTATTGCAGCCGACACAGTGTTTGTGTTGTTAATGTCGATTGCCGGCATTTCTGTTACGATTTCGTGGATCGGTATTGCCCTTTCACAGTTATTGTTTCGAAGGAAATACCTGCAAGACGGCGGAAAATTAGAGGAGTTACAATATAAAGTCCCATTTTATCCATTAATACCAATTATTTGTATCGTATTCTGCGTTTCAATCTTAATATTCTTGGCCTTTGATCCGACCCAATTAGTAGGTTTACTAGTGGGTTTAGGATTTTTAGCCGTATGCTATATTTCCTATTATTTTAAGAATAAAAAGGACAAATTGAGCGCAAATAATGATGTGGACTATCGATAGGGTGTCAGGCACCACTCGTGGACAGTTGGTTGTATTTGTCCATCTCAGGTGGACAGTTGTGATTCACCATATTGTATTTAATTAAAGGAGTAATCGGGTAATGAATCAGCTAAATTGGGGGACACCAGAGGCACTTCGTGAGCTTTTGTGCGAAGTGGTGAGCTGGAGAAGCATGACATTAACAGAGGGTGAACGTAATTTTCCTTTAAAGCTAGAAGTAAAACTACGAGGGTTGGGCTATTTTCAGGAAAATCCTACTCATTTGCTTCTTCACGATGCCGATCAGGGCAGGCGGTTTTTAACTGCTTTATATAAACATCCAAATGCAAAAGAAACCATCGTTCTCATTAGTCATTTTGATACAGTGAATACGGAGGAATATGGAGATCTAGAGGATTTTGCTTATCAGCCAGAAGAGCTAACCAACTTGCTCCATGAAAGATTGGAAGGGTTACCGGAAGATGTGGTGCAGGATCTAAAATCTGGAGAATATTTATTCGGCAGAGGCACGATGGATATGAAAATGGGACTTGTAATGCATATGGGATTAATCGAAAAAGCAACTGTCGAACAATGGCCGATTAATCTTCTCTTGTTAACCGTGCCAGATGAGGAAGTAAATTCGGCGGGTATGTGTGCAGCTGTACCGAAATTATTAGAACTAAAGGAAAAGCATGATCTCACCTATAAGCTTTTCTTGAACGGAGAACCCGTATTTTCACAAGAACCGGGTGACGAAAATTATTATGTGTATTCAGGTTCCATCGGTAAAATTATGCCATCGGCACTTTTTTACGGGAAAGAGACACATGTTGGTGAACCTCTCAGTGGAATCACAGCACCATATATTGCATCGTTTTTGACGCAGAAGATGGAATGGAATTTGAGCCTCCAAGAAACGGTGAGGGGTGAAACAACCCCTCTTCCGGTTACACTTCAACAAAAAGATTTAAAACTTGAATACTCCGCTCAAACACCATATCGCGCAGCAGCCTTGTATAATGTGTTTTTAATGGAGCGGAATGCGGAAGAAATTATGGATATCTTTGAAAAAGTGGCTGTTAACGCGGCTAGTACCTGCAACCGGGCATATATGGAAGTCTGCAAAGAGCAGTATGTAGACCCAGTTGGTGAAGTGCATGTCTTACGTTATGAAGCTTTACTTACGCATGCGATTAATAAATTTGGAACAGATTTTGTCGAAGCAATCAAAGCAGCCATTCATGCAAATTCAGAATGGGATGACCGTGAAAAATCCCTCCGAATTGCAGATACTCTAATGATTCAGTGCCAGGAACTTGCACCTGCGATGGTTTTGCTATTTGCTCCACCTTATTATCCAGCGGTAAATTCATCAAATGATGAACTCATTACACAATGTGTAGAATATGTGAAAGAGCAAGGTCTCGCAAAATTTAATTTGCCTGTTCAGCAAGTTCACTATTTTAATGGAATTAGCGACTTAAGCTATGTTAATTATCAGGACGATGGGGAAGGATGGACCGTCTTCAAATCAAATACCCCGGTATGGGGCAGCGGTTACAGCATCCCATTCGATGCGATGAAAGAACTCCAAGCTCCTGTCTTAAATGTTGGCCCACTCGGAAAAGACGCCCACAAACGAACGGAGCGACTTCATATGAAAAGTGCATTTGAAGAAGTTCCGGTTCTTGTCGAAGGTATGATAAAAATGATGATTAATAACTAGGAAAGAAACTGATTCGCATCGTCGAATCAGTTTTTTTTATTTGCTGGGACTACTCTTATTCAAATGTTCAATTTTTATTAAGAAAATATAAAGAAAAATAGGCCTTTTTAAGGAGGAGTTGATCTGACAATTTAATGGAAAATGTAGCTTTCTGTTCAAAAGTAATTTACTCTCATACAAATTACCTATATTTTAGCACTTCCGATTTATTCGCCTTTACAATTGTTTACATTCGCTTAATAAACCCCCGCTATAATGAAAATCGTAATACAGTACATTCAAGTTTATTTGAGGGGGAAAACGAATTGTTTAAGAAAAAACTTATGAAAAAGGTTCTTCCAGTTGCTGTCCTTTCAAGCATTGCTTTTAGCAGTCTTGTTGGAACTGGAACAGCAAACGCTAAATCCGAAAAAGTAGATAAAAACAATGCAGATATAAAAAATGTCATTTTTCTAATCGGGGATGGAATGGGCGTTTCTTATACGTCGGCCTACCGTTATTTAAAAGACGATCCGTCTACTAAAAGAGTGGAGTCAACTGAGTTTGATAGATTTCTAGTTGGACAACAGACTACCTATCCAGAGGATGCAAAGCAAAATGTAACGGATTCAGCATCAGCCGCTACAGCAATGGCCGCTGGTATAAAAACCTATAATGCTGCCATCGCGGTTGACAACGACAAATCTGAAGTAAAAACAGTTCTTGAAGCTGCGAAAGAGCAGGGGAAATCAACAGGTCTAGTTGCAACATCAGAAATCACACATGCCACACCTGCATCGTTTGGTTCTCATGATGTAAACCGTAATAATATGAATGCCATTGCGGATGATTATTATAATGAGATGGTTAACGGAAAACACAAAATTGACGTCCTTTTGGGTGGCGGATCAGATTTATTTATCCGCACAGACCGTAACCTTACAGAGGATTTCAAAAAAGACGGATACAGTTATGTTTCAAACCTTCAAGAATTGAAAAAAGACAAAAATGACCAGGTTCTTGGATTATTTGCGAAACGGGGTATGCCAAAAATGATCGACCGGACGGCTGAGATACCTTCCTTAGCAGATATGACGACTTCGGCCATTGAGCGCTTAAATCAAAATAAAAAAGGGTTCTTTTTGATGGTGGAAGGAAGCCAAATCGACTGGGCAGGTCATGATAATGATATTGTAGGCGCAATGAGTGAAATGGAAGATTTCGAAAAAGCGTTCAAAGCAGCGATTGAGTTTGCTAAAAAGGATGGACATACATTGGTTGTGGCAACAGCTGACCATTCAACTGGCGGTTACTCCATCGGTGCCCGCGGAGAGTATAACTGGTTTAGTGCACCGATTAATGCAACAGAACGCACACCTGATTTTATGGCAGAGCAAATTGCTAATGGGGCAGATGTGAAAGACACGTTGACTAAATATATCAATCTCACTTTAACAGATAAAGAGATTCAGTCTGTAAAAGATGCTGCGGCTACGAAGAAAGTAGTGGATATCGATAATGCGATCGAACAAATTATTGATACCCGTTCATTCACCGGATGGACGACGGGCGGACATACGGGGGAAGATGTAAATGTATATGCATTTGGTCCTGACAGCGAACGCTTTGCCGGTCAAATTGATAATACGGATAATGCCAAAATCATCTTTGACATTCTTGAAAAAGACAGCCGAAAAACAGTCATCGAAGACAAGTAAGTTTAAAAATTAAGTAGATTAGGATTGGAAAATATGATATCCCGTTGCCTTTTTAGCAGCGGGATATCTTTCTAAAAAGGAGTTTTACGTGATGGGAGGAATTGATATGAAACAGGCAATAATAACTATTTTATTTGTATTTCTACTTACGGGTTGTTCATTTGTTTCAATTCAACCAACTAATGAGAAAACTGATTCAAAAACAGAGAATACTTCCACAGCTACCAAAAAGATCTCGAAAGACGAACATGACGCCTATTATAATAGCCCTCAAGTTACGGATGATTCAACCTTACAAAAACCCGGACAGTCTGTTACGGATGAAAAAGGAGAGGCTACCTTAAAAGCGATCAAACAAATAAATAAGGTATATCATTTTGGGGATATCGAGTACACGATCAAAGAAATGAAACTACTTCACTACCGACCTGATTATAGTTTAATTGACTATTTCCATCCGTTAACGGAATCCGAGGAATTTGATTTTATTAAAATAAGTGTCGATATTAAAAATCAATCCATAGAAAAGCGTAATTTTGCCCCAGTCGCCCTTTTTGAAACGAATACAGGTGAGAAAATGGACTGGAAACAGGATATGTATCTTGAACATTTAAATGGAGAAATCGGAGGAAACCAAATCAAACGGGGGAGTCTAGGCTTTATAGTTGACCAAGCTGGCAGCAAAAAAACGGAATGGATTAAAATTCTAACCAGTGACGTGTTTAATGATAAACAGGAAAGGCTGGAGGAAGCACAAAAAATCCAACTTGATTTTTAATGGAGAATAAAAAGGTGTCAGGCACCACTCGTGGACATTTGTCCACGAGCGGTGCCTGACACCCTTTGACCTGTGTAAAATTTTTACGAATATATAAAGACCTTGAGTAATAGTACCTTTCTGGATGAAACGGAAGGACATCAGGGCCCTACCCATGATTGGGATAGGGCCCTTTTTGTATTCCGAGGTTGTGCAACAAATTGGTACAATTTTTATGAGAGGGTAGTCATTATGGATATAGTATAATAAAAATATTGAAATTTCTAATTGTACATGTCTTCTTCTGGAGGGATTGCGTTGACAGTCGGGGAACTATGCCGAACACTAATTGTAGACGATGAAATGTTGATCAGACAAGGGATTAAGCACTATATCAATTGGGAGCAAGAGGGCTTTATGATTGTTGGGGAAGCTTCGAACGGTCAAGAAGCACTGGAATTAATTGAGGCCACCGCCCCACATATCATTATTACAGATATCGTAATGCCGATCATGGATGGGGAAGAATTAACAAGAATTGTGAAGGAAAGATATCCTCACATTGAAATCATTATTTTAAGCAGTTTTGGAGAATTCGATTATGTTCGCTCCACCTTCCAAAGTGGTGTCGTTGATTATATCTTAAAGCCGAAGCTCAATGCAGACGGTCTCTTAAAGGCGCTGAAAAATGCCGCAAGCAGAATTCCTTCCTTTCAGAAAGTGGATCAAAGATTAACAGGCAATCTCCCAATTGGGCAGATTATCAATAAACTGATTTCAGGATATGAAGTGAATTATGATTCGGAGTTAGTATCCAAAGCTTTGCCATACAGCCATTATTGTTTAATTGGAGCTGATTTAAGGAATCACCAGTCTAGAAATAGTGCAGAATTTCAAACAAGTATCAAGGCGAAAATCAAAGAGGCATTGCAACATATCATAAATCAAATTGTTTACGAGCCCTTAAGCGTTGAAGAGAATATCATTGGATACTTAATTAATATAAACAAGCAGAATGATAAAGAGTTTATTAAATTGGCCAGCCAACTTGCAGAGTCTATACCAGGAATGAGTATTGCTTTGACGGATGAGTTTTCAGACCTTTCTCAACTAGGAAGCAACTACAAAGAAAGTCTCGTAAAATTGTTAGATTATCGCTTTTATTTTCCAAATCAACCGTTTTTAATGAAAGAGAATCTTCCAAAAGTGCCGCCCAAACCCGAAAATTTTAATTTGGATTGGTTTACAGAAGAATTAAAGAGAAAACATTTTGATTCCGCTTTCAAATATCTACAAGACCATGTAAAGGTAATGTCTTCTTGTTATACGATGGATGTCTTTGAATATAAAGCTTTTTTTGGCAACATTATTTTTAACATTACCATTCTCCTAAGTAATATGAAATTTGACGTAACAGAATTGGAAGAAGCCAAGTATTCATATTTTAGATCGATTGATGAAGCACCTTCGGCGAAGGCCACGGTTGAACTAATGAATCGCTTTATTGAAGAAGCGGAAAAATGCATATTTTTGGTGCAGAGTGAGCCCGAAGATATAAATATGAAAAAACTGATGGAATATATTAGAGAACATTATGCCGAACCGCTTACCCTTACTGGGGTCGCAAAGCACTTTCATTTTAATCCATCTTATCTTTCAAGCTATTTTTCAACGCATAATAAGGAAGGATTCATCGAATATCTAAATAGAATGCGGATCGAAGAAGCGACGAAACTGCTCATGGAGGGAATGGAATCTATCTCAGAAATTAGTGGAATGGTCGGTTATTCGGACCACAGTTATTTCTGTAAAGTTTTTAAGAAAATAAAGGGATTGTCTCCAAGCCAATACAAAAGAAAGCAAAAACTAAGATAAGAGATGGTGAATTATGAGATTTATTCCCGAACGTTTTAAACATAACGGATTGTTTATCGTTATGTTTTTCATTACGGTTATGATGATTATCACAGTTTCGATCACTATTACATGGACAACGATTCGGATGTCGGAGCAATTTTTTATTAAAAAGTTTAGCATTACGAACTCTAAAGTAATGAGTCAGGTAAAGGGAAGTTTCGAATCCTTTAACTATTCGGTCGTCCTAGCATCTAACAATCTCCTTCAAAGCAATACGGTTAAAAAAATTCTTACGAGGGAGCAATATAGCAATAAAGAGAAACTTAATGCCTATTTTAATGCGGGCCAACAGTTAAAGCGAATTGAAACTAATTTAGATGCATATGAAGAAAGCATTCTAGTCATGGGTAGAAATGGATTCAGTTTTGCAACGGATCGGACGTACTGGCCAATAACGGATGAGGAATTAAGGACTAGCAGACTTACTAGTAATACGTTTAAGGAACCAAAGAAACTGGTGTACCAATTGGACAAGCGAAATGATGGAACGAATCGCCAGTTCATTGTGGCATCAAAGGTACTAATGGAACGGATCAACGGTACTGTTTATGGATCGATGTTCTTTGCGTTTGATGAAAGTCAATTTAGACAGTTCTTCACAAGCTATACAGGACCTGGTAATAATGTGTTTGTCGTAGACAAGCAGGGAGTTATTGTTTCTAGCAACCAATCAAAGCTCATAGGGCAAGCACCAAAAGGCCTGCTTAGCTATGTAGGAAAAATTGAAAAGAGTTCAGACCATTATATCATTGATAATTTTATGGGAAAGGATCAGATTATCTCGATGGAATACCTTCCATCGTTTGACATGTACCTATTTAATATAATTGATAAGCAAAAAGCAGTTGGAGACCTAATTGATAAGAAAGATATCGTGCTCATCTCAATGGGTATCGTCTTTGTGGCGTTAATCATTGTCTTACTAGCGACGAGGAGATTGACAAATTCGTTATCGAGTCTTGTTAAGCAGATAGAAGATGCGTCAAAACATGAATTCCACCAATATGTTACTGCAACCGGCACATATGAAACCATGAAAATCGGCAATGCCTTTAATTCCATGCTCGATGAGCTTCACTTGTATGTTGAACAGCTTGTGGAATCACAAAAGCAAAAGCGCAATGCGGAATTGGCTGCGCTGCAGCAGCAAATTAATCCTCATTTTTTATACAACACGTTAACTTCAATAAAATTCATGGTGCAGCAAGGTGGAAAAAAAGAAACCGAAGCAACAATTAATGCTTTAATATCCTTGCTTCAGAATACAATTGGCAATGTCAGCGAGACGAATACCATTGTCCAAGAAGTGGATAATTTAAAAAACTACGTCCTTATTAATCAAAAGCGGTACGGTAACCGGATTAATGTTAACTATTTTATCGCGCCAGATTGTTTGGAATATCACGTACCAAAGCTTATCCTGCAGCCTTTTATGGAAAATTCATTCTTTCATGGCTTCAATCGTAAGACTGGTGGCTATATTAATGTACTTGTCTGGAAAGAGGAGAATACGTTGATTTGTGAAGTCGTGGATAACGGAGATGGAATGGAAGTCTCTTCAGAGAATAAACTCCCGACTACAAAGCGTAAGCAACAGATGTTTTCAGGGATTGGTGTGCGGAATGTCCATGAGCGTATCCAGCTGATTTACGGGGAACAGTATGGGGTGACAATTTCTAGCGAGTTGGGTGAAGGGACAAAGGTCCGGATGACACTTCCAGTTTCAACTAAGTGAAAATAGTCATAAAATCTAAAAATAATCCAAATAAATCAATTGGAAGCGTGTTCATGTTATAAAAATATTACCAACCATTTAAAATATCGTCCTAACGGTTACTTCCTAACAGGTGATAACATTGTATTTGCAAGTTAGATAACGCTTACAAAAATAGAATGTTGGGGGAATATCAATGAAAAAAGTACTAGCACTCTTTTTAGTTAGTATATTGATGCTAACTGCCTGTTCTTCGGGATCAAATAAAGAGACTTCCGACAGCGGCAAAGATACAAATGAAGTAACAGTATGGGCATGGGACCCGAATTTTAACATTAAAGCAATGAATTTAGCAAAAGAAGCTTATAAATCTGAAAACGCAGATGTAAACATTAAAGTTATTGAACATGCTCAAGATGACATTATCCAAAAGCTAAATACAAGCTTAAGCTCTGGGACTACAAAAGGGTTGCCGAATATTGTTCTAATCGAAGATTATCGGGCGCAAAGCTTCCTTAAAGCGTATCCAGATATGTTCCATGAATTAACAGGATCGTTTAAAGCAGATGATTTTGCTCAGTATAAAATTGCCCCTACGAGCTTGGACGGCAAAAACTACGGCCTTCCATTCGATACGGGTGTAACGGGACTATACGTTAGAACGGATTACATGGAAAAAGCGGGCTACACGGTTGATGATTTAAAAGATATCGACTGGAACAAGTACATTGAAATTGGTAAAAAGGTAAAAGAAGCAACGGGGAAACAAATGCTTACACAGGATCCAAAAGACCTTGGTCTTATTCGTATGATGGTTCAGACAAGCGGTTCATGGTATTTAAAGAATGACGGGGTTACACCTGACATAGCGGACAACGCTTCTTTAAAGGAAGCATTCCAAACATATAAAGCAATTTTAGATGCAGATTTAATAAAACCTGTTTCTGACTGGGGTCAGTTCGTAGCAGGCTTTAACAGCGGTGATGTTGCAACTGTTCCTACTGGGAACTGGATTACTCCATCCATTAAAGCGGAAAGCTCACAAGCAGGTAAATGGGCAGTTGTTCCGATGCCAAGACAATCTGGCATTTCAAGTTCAGTGAACGCTTCAAACTTAGGAGGAAGTTCTTGGTACGTGCTTAACATCCCTGGTAAAGAAAAGGCTGCTGACTTCTTAGGAAAAACATTTGGATCTAATGCTGATTTTTATCAGACCTTAAATAAAGAAATGGGCGCTATTGGTACTTATAAACCAGCTGCTGAAGGTGAAGCCTATAAGGCTGCCGATGATTTCTTCGGAGGTCAAAAAGTAGTTTCAGACTTTGCAGCTTGGACAGAAAAAATCCCTCAAGTGAACTATGGTATGCACACATATGCCCTTGAGGACATTTTAGCTGTGGGAATGCAAGATTACCTTAAAGGTAAAGATCTAGATAAAGTATTAGAAGATGCACAAAAACAAGCAGAAGAACAAATTAAATAACACAACAAATTAGCAAGTAACACATCTTTGTAAAGAGATTATGCCTTTGAATTCGCCGGCTTCTACCCTTCAGTAATTGGAGCTATCTGATGTGTCAGGCGATTTTCTGAGGCTCTTTTCTTTTTTTCTTGAAATTACAACGTAAGGAGTTGACTAAAATTGATAACTGCGAAAGAAAACCACACTCAAACTCTTCCAAAAGCAAATTCAGGTCGGAAGCTTCGGTTAAAAAATAATGTTATTGGCTGGTCCTTTGTGATTATCGCTGCCGTAATGATCTTTTTGTTTTACTTCTACCCAATGGTTCAGGCTCTTATTTTGTCATTTCAATCAGGGGTAGGTGCGAATTTAACATTTACAGGTATCGATAATTATACGCGTTTATTTAAGGATCCAACGTTCCTTACAACGGTAAAAAATACGGTGATCTATCTGATCATCCAAGTACCAGTTATGATTCTACTTGCTTTATTTCTTTCCGTTTTACTAAATAATAAAACGTTGAAGTTCAAGGGCTTTTTTCGAACAGCCATCTTCTTACCATGCGTAACCTCACTTGTTGCCTATTCCGTCATTTTCAAATATTTGTTTGGTCAAGATGGGATTATCAATATCATGTTAATGAAAGTTTCACTAATTTCTGAGCCCATCCAATGGCTCACCGATCCTTTTTGGGCCAAAATTGCCATTATTGTGGCTATCACTTGGCGTTGGACAGGTTATAACATGATCTTCTATTTATCGGCTCTTCAAAACGTCGATGAATCTATCTATGAAGCAGCTAGGATAGATGGGGCTTCGCCAGTTCAACAATTTTTCAAGATTACGATCCCAATGTTGAAGCCGATTATCCTATTTACATCTATCACTTCAACAATTGGTACGCTTCAGCTATTTGACGAGGTCATGAATATTACCAAGGGTGGGCCGGGTAATGCGACAATGACAATTTCTCAGTATATCTATAATTTATCGTTTAAGTATACCCCTGACTTTGGGTATGCGGCTACTGTCTCTTATGCCATTGTCATTATGATCGTCATCTTCTCTATCATTCAGTTCAAAGTGGCAGGTGATAAAAATGAATAACCTTAAACGCTCATTCAGCTATACAGTCCTTATCATCGCTTCCATTGTTTCTATGTTTCCGTTTCTATGGATGATTGTGAGCTCGACGAACAAGTCTGTCGATGTAACGCAAGGAAGGATGCTGCCTGGCAGTCATTTTATAGAAAACCTTCACAATCTACTAGACACAGTTGATCTTGTACCTGCTTTAATAAATTCAACGAAAATCTCGATTTTAACGACCGTCCTTGCCATGCTTATCGCCTCCTTGGCAGGATATGGATTTGAAATTTACAAAAGTAAGTCGAAGGACTTTGTGTTTAATATTTTACTGGTTTCTATGATGATTCCTTTTGCGGCTTTAATGGTACCGCTCTTTAGAATGTTCGCCACCATTTCTCAAGCCCTTCCAATGATCGGAATCGATACGCTTACAGCCGTCATCTTACCAACGGTTACAACTGCTTATCTTATCTTTTTCTTTAGACAAAGCACAAAGATGTTCCCGAAGGAAATTCTTGAAGCGGGAAGAATTGATGGTCTGTCCGAATTGGGATGTTTCTTCCGGATATATGTTCCGACAATGAAGACGACCTATGCAGCAGCTGCCATCATTACCTTCATGGCTAGCTGGAACAGTTATTTATGGCCGCTGGTTGTGTTGCAGTCACCCGAGAACCAAACCATTCCGCTGTTAATCTCAAACCTTGGTTCAAGCTACTCACCCGACTTTGGAATGATTATGACAGCGATTGTGATTGCCACCCTGCCGGCAGCACTTATCTTCTTCATTATGCAAAAGCATTTCGTTGCAGGGATGATGGGTTCAGTTAAATAATAAAATTTTGGAAAAATGTAGATAGGAAGAGTGATAGTGATGACAACCATTCCAAAAATAGATTGGCTTACAGACTTAAATGTATTTGCCGTTAATCGACTTCCAGCACATTCAGACCACCGATATTATGAAACACTGGAGCAGGCAAAAATTGCAGGCCCAATGGCAATGCGCCATGAATTAAACGGTAACTGGAAATTTAACTATAGCGTAAATCCAGACAATCGTCCGGAGAATTTTCACCGGCTGGATTTTAATTGCATGGGCTGGGGGGACATCACCGTCCCAGGTCACATTCAGCTTCAAGGCTACGGGAAACCACAATATGTGAATACGATGTACCCATGGGACGGGCTTAACGAGATCCGTCCGCCAGAAATTCCACACGACCATAATGCGGTTGGAAGCTATGTGAAGATGTTTACCGTTCCCCCTCAAATGGAAAACAAGCCACTGTATATATCCTTTCAAGGTGTGGAGTCGGCCTTTTATGTGTGGTTAAATGGGGAGTTCGTCGGCTATAGTGAGGACTCGTTTACTCCTGCAGAATTTGAGCTTACCCCATTTCTTACAGAGGGTGAGAATAAGCTTGCCGTCGCGGTTTACCAACGGAGCACGGGCAGCTGGCTCGAGGACCAGGATTTCTGGCGTTTTTCTGGTATTTTCCGTGATGTTTACCTCTATACAGTACCGGAAATTCATGTTTATGACGCCGGTATTCGCGCAGAGCTGGATCCGACTTTTACGAAAGGGACGCTTCAAGCAGACCTAAAGCTTTTATCTGATGTGGTTTCTCCGGCAAAAATAGTTGCTGAATTGTACGATACCGAGGGGCACTTAGTAGCAGCACAAAACGGTGATTTCACTGACGGAAATTGGACAGTTTTAATGATGATCAATAATCCAAAGCTATGGAGTGCGGAAAATCCTTATTTGTATCAGTTTTATATTCAGGTATATAACGAGTTAGGTCATTTGGTAGAGGTTATTCCGCAGAAAGTCGGCTTCCGAAGATTTGAAATGGCTGATAAAATCATGTGCCTTAATGGTGAACGAATTGTATTCAAGGGTGTCAATCGCCATGAATTTAATTGCCGTACCGGCCGCGCGATTACAAAGGAAGACATGCTTTGGGATATTAAAACATTGAAACAGAACAACATTAACGCTGTCCGGACGTCCCATTACCCGAATCAAAGTTATTGGTATGAGTTATGCGATGAATACGGTGTCTATGTCATCGATGAAATGAACCTTGAAACGCACGGTTCATGGCAAAAGATGGGGGCAGTCGAGCCGTCATGGAACATCCCCGGGAATAAGCCGGAATGGGAGAACATCGTCATGGACAGAGCGGTATCCATGTTTGAACGGGACAAAAATCACCCGTCGATCCTCATTTGGTCATGTGGCAATGAATCCTATGCGGGTGAAGTGATTCTGAATGTTTCTAAATATTTTAAGAGTGTAGATCCAAGTCGCCTGGTTCATTATGAAGGTGTTTTCCATGCGCGTGATTACAATGATACGAGTGATATGGAAAGCCGGATGTATGCAAAGCCAGCTGACATTGAGAATTATTTGAACGATAACCCGTCAAAGCCATACATTAGCTGTGAATATATGCACGCCATGGGGAATTCCCTTGGCGGTATGAACAAATATACAGATTTAGAGCGGAAATATCCGATGTATCAAGGTGGATTTATTTGGGATTATATTGATCAGTCGATTATTAAAAAAGACCGTTATGGCAAGGAATTTTTGGCCTACGGCGGTGATTATGACGATCGCCCAACGGATTATGGCTTCTGTACGAATGGGATTGTGTATGCCAATCGAGAGTTGTCGCCGAAGATGCAGGAAGTAAAGTATTTATATCAAAATATCAAACTGAGTCCGGATCGTACGGGGGTAACCATTCAGAATGAAAGTCTTTTCGTAGATACGTCCGATTATGATTTGGAGTACACTCTCTACCTTGAAGGTAAAGAGTGGTATCGGAATCAGCTCGATGTGGTGGTGGCACCGCAGAGTGAAGGGCGCATCGAATTTAAATTGCCTGCTGAAATCACCAGCGTTTCTGGCGAATATTGTATACAAACTTCTTTTAAGCTGAAGGAAAGTAATCTCTGGGCGGACGCTGGCTACGAGATCGCGTTCGGACAATATGTGTTCAGGACGGAGGCGTTTGTCGAGCAGACGGCAGCTCACGGGGAATTACGGGTTGTCACTGGCGATGTCAATGTTGGTGTCCACGGCACTGACTTCACCATCTTGTTCTCGAAACAGGCGGGCAGCTTGGTTTCACTTAACTATGCAGGGAAAGAGATGATTGCTCTTCCGCCGGCACCGTTATTCTGGCGGGCGACGACGGATAATGACCGCGGTTATTCCCAAGGCTATCATTCGGGACTTTGGTATGCAGCCAGTCTTGCGCGCCAATGCATTGGGATGGATGTCGAACAAGCTAATGGTCAGGTGAGCATTGCTTTTACTTATAAATTATCGATTAGTGAAAAAGTAGTGGTGAAAGTAAATTATACCGTTCTTGCCAATGGCAGTGTTCATGTGAAGTCGGTCTATCAGGGGGCGGAAAATCTCCCGCAGCTGCCGATTTTTGCAGTATCCTTCAAGGTGCCTGCCGATTATGACCAACTAGAATGGTATGCGATGGGTCCTGAAGAAAATTACTCAGACCGAGCGCAAGGAGCAAGACTTGGAATATTTAAAAATCAAGTAATTGAGAATTTATCCGGATATGTCATGCCGCAAGAATCGGGCAACCGGACGGGAGTGCGCCGAGTTAGTCTGACCAACAAGGAAGGACAGGGAATAAAAATTTCAGCTGCGACTAAACCATTAGAGTGCAATTTTTCTCCTTATACGGCTTTTGAACTCGAGAATGCTCAGCATCATTACGAGCTTCCAAATGTCCATTACACCGTTGTGACGGTCGCAGGCAAACAGATGGGCATCGGCGGAGACGACAGCTGGGGTGCACCGGTGCATGATGAACACCTCATTCCTGCCAATCAAGACATGGAATTCGAGTTTGTGATTAATAGAATCTAATTATGAAATGGATCAAATAAAGAAAAGAGCCTTATATTGCCAGGCTCTTTCCTTTTAAGTAAGTAAGCTTTGTAAAAATTTTATACACAAGTTGATTGTAGCGAAGTGCCTGGAGCGGAAATCAAAAACCAAGTTTAACAGAGACTATAAGTAAAAAGAATATGTCTAAAACAAACCAATTTTGTGAAGGAGAAAGTTATGCTAATTCATGTTAATCAAGAGGACAGACAGTTTCATTTAACAAATGGCCAAGTTAGTTATATTTTTCACGTGATGAAAAATGGACAATTAGGCCATCTTTATTATGGAAAGGCATTGCGCCATAGAGAAGATTTTTCTCACTTGCAGACGTATGATGTGCCAACAGGGGCTACTACACACGTGTATGCAGATGATCCTGCTTTTGGTTTGGAAACGCTCCGTCAAGAATACCCTGCCTACGGAAATTCTGATTTTCGCGAACCGGCAATCAGTGTGAGTAAAACGACGGCTAATCATGTTCCTAATTTCAAATATGATTCGTATCAACTGGTAGACGGAAAGCCTCGTCTTGAAGGTCTGCCGGCAACCTATACAGAAGACAATCAGGACGCTAGTACACTTCAAATTATCTTAAAGGATGAATTCCTCCAAGCAGAATTGACGTTAAATTATACAATATTCCGTGATATGCCTGTCATAACGAGAAGTGCTTCCTTGAAAAATGAAAGTCAAGAGGAATTGGTTATTGATCGATTAATGGCAGCATCGCTCGACCTTCCGGATAAAGATTTTTTATTTACCCATTTAGCGGGTGCATGGTCACGGGAGCGGCATGTAAAAGAGAGAATACTGGAAACAGGCATTCAGTCTATTTCCAGTCTGCGTGGTGCCAGCTCTCACCACCATAATCCATTCTTGGCACTAAAGCGTCCGGAGGCGACGGAACGTACAGGTGAGGTATATGGCTTTAATTTTATATATAGCAGTAACTTTTTGATGCAAATAGAAGTGGATCATTACGACACAGCAAGGCTCATGGTTGGGATTCATCCGTTTGGCTTCAAGTGGAATTTAAAGCCGCAAGCTGCATTTCAAACCCCAGAAGTGGTGATGGTGTATTCCGACCAAGGCTTAAATGGGATGAGCCAGGCCTTTCATAGTCTTTATCGCGAGCACCTGGTTCAATCGCAATGGAAGAAGGCCGTCCGTCCGATTTTGATTAATAACTGGGAAGCAACCTACTTTGATTTTAATGAGGAGAAACTCGTCAATATTGCGAAATCAGCAAGTGAATTAGGAATCGAACTGCTGGTCCTTGATGATGGTTGGTTTGGAAAACGGAATGATGATACCTCCTCTCTTGGAGATTGGCATGTGGACTTAGATAAACTTCCGGGTGGCTTAGAAAGCTTAGCCCAGAAAATATCTGCAACTGGAATGAAATTTGGGCTATGGTTTGAGCCGGAGATGATCAGTCCGAACAGTGAATTATTTAGCGAACACCCAGATTGGGCCGTTGGTGTTCCAGGTCAGCACTATACATTGGGACGCAATCAGCTCGTTCTTGACTTTTCAAGACCAGAAATTGTTGATTATCTTTATGAAAAAATGTCCGATATTATTAAAAAAACAAACCTTGCTTATATTAAATGGGATATGAATCGGAACATTACCGAAGCATTCTCACAAAAACTAGCCGTTCATCAGCAAGGCGAGTTCTTCCATCGCTATATTTTAGGAGTCTATGATCTCTATGAACGGTTAACACGTGAATTCCCGCATGTGTTGTTTGAATCTTGTGCAGGCGGCGGGGGAAGATTCGACCCAGGGATGATGTATTATGCACCGCAAGCATGGACAAGTGATGATACGGATGCGATTGAGAGGCTAAAAATCCAATACGGTACCTCCTTCGCCTATCCAGTTTACAGCATGGGATCTCATGTGTCGGCTGTTCCGAATCACCAAACATTGCGGACGACACCGTTAGCAACAAGGGCAAATACTGCTTACTTTGGAACCTTTGGCTATGAATTAGATCCAGTGAAATTGACCGAAGAAGAGCGTGCAGAAATTAAAGAGCAGGTTGCTTTTTATAAAAAGCATCGAGGATTAATTCGCGATGGTCAATTTTATCGCTTGTTGAGTCCTTTTTCGAATAATGAAACGGCTTGGATGGTCGTGAGTAAGGACCAATCGGAAGCCTTGATTGGCTGGTATAAGGTTTTGGCTACGCCGAATCCTAAAAAGCAGCAAACGCTTCGTCTCAGTGGACTAGCTGAATCGAAGATGTATAAAGTGGCTGGAAGAGAGCAAACGTATTATGGCGATGAGCTCATGAACGTGGGACTGCCGCTTCCAACGGAGTTTAACGGTGTCAATGGAGGGAGTGCCGAGCGTGGCGGCGACTTCCAGTCCCAGGTTTTTTATTTGCAAAAGACCGAAGGAAAGGTAATGGAATAAAAGCAGGACAGGAAACGATTTGTCATTGAAGAAGTCCACTAGAGAAAAAGGTATAGTACCTCTCCTAATTGGAAGGTAGTATACCTTTTTTTATTAACAACTAAATATCCCTCAAAATTTAATTATATTGATAAAGTGTGTTAGTAAAGAAACGACTAGATATTTTATCAACTTGACATATAAGTAAAAAGAGGTAAAATATAAGTAAAAAGAGGTAAAATATAAGTAAAAAGTTTTCCTTAATAATAATTAGTGTGAGTTAAGGGTTAATGTTGGAGGTGGCGGAATGGCAACAATTAAAGATATCGCTGAAGAAGCAGGTTTTTCTATATCAACGGTTTCTCGAGTTTTAAACAATGATCAAAGTCTTTCTGTTCCTGATGAGACGCGAGAAAGAATTTATGAGGTTGCAGAGAAGTTAAATTACCGGAAGAAAACAGTCCGGCTTTTAGTGAAAAATATTGCGTTTTTATACTGGCTAACTGATATTGAGGAATTAGAGGATGTTTATTTTAAATCGATGAGATTAGAAATAGAAAAGCTATCCAAAAAGTTTAATGTAGAACTAACGACGTATAAAATTACTGATGGGATTCATAATATCCCTGATAATATAGAAGGGTTCATTGCGGTTGGAATGTTTTCTAACAAAGAATTAGAGCATCTTAGAAGTATTACGCCGAATGGTGTTTTTATTGATACAACACCTGATCCGAATCATTATGATTCAGTTAGACCGGATTTAGCGCAAATCACAAGAAAAACTGTCGATTTTCTCATTGAAAAGGGCCATAGCGAGATTGGTTTTATTGGGGGGACGTATCATAATCCCAATACGGATGAGGATGAAATGGATATACGTGAACAGACATTTCGTTCCTATATGATTGAAAAAGGATTATTAAAGGATGAATACGTTTTTTCTAGAAGAGGATTCTCTGTTGAGAGTGGTTACTATCTAATGACGAATGCGGTTGAAAAATTAGGTGATCAATTACCTACTGCTTTCTATATAGCAGCAGACCCGATTGCTGTTGGCTGCCTTCAAGCCTTGAATGAAAAGGGAATCTCGATACCGAATCGGGTAAGTGTTATCAGTATTAACAACATTAGTGTGGCAAAATATGTATCGCCACCGCTATCCACCTTTCATATTGACATGAAGGAAATATGTAAAAATGCGATAGAACTCTTACTTGAACAAGTTCTAGATAAACGGAAAACTGTAAAAACATTATTCATAGGATCGGAATTAGTGGTCAGGAAGAGTACAAACTAATGATGAATGGTGCTTAGGAAACTAAGCATTTTTTTATTTGGTTTATTTTCGTAAAAATATTTACTTATTTTTAGTAAAAAATTGTTTACAGTTTTTCTAGGTGGTGCTATATTAATTTTAGTAAAACGTTTTCAAAATAAATTGAATTTATTTGAAGGGATGTATATCCATGAAAAAGTATAAAAAATATTTGGGCGTTATGAGTACACTGGCTTTAAGTTTTTCATTAGTTGCATGTGGACCACAAGAAAGTGGGAAAACAGGCGTAAGCACCGATGCAAATAAAGAATCAAAGAATAAAACATTACTAGTTTGGGAAGATCAACAGAAATCTGCTGGTATTAAAGATGCGATTGCACAGTTTGAAAAAGATCATAGTGTGAAAATCAAAATAGTTGAAAAACCGTATGCTAAACAAATTGAAGGTTTACGATTGGATGGTCCAGCTGGAACGGGTCCCGATGTGCTAACAATGCCTGGTGACCAAATAGGTACAGCTGTAACAGAAGGATTGATTAAAGATTTAAGCGTTGATGACGATGTTCAATCAACTTTTACAGACGTTGCCATGCAAGCTCAAAAAGTAAATGGTAAGGTTTACGGTCTGCCAAAAGCAGTAGAAACAACGATGCTCTATTATAATAAAGACCTAATTTCAGAAAAAGATCTGCCAAAAACGCTTGAAGAATGGTATGAGTACGATAAGAAAGTAACTAAAGGCGGAAATTATGGATTCTTAGCACTATTTGACCAAATTTATTATGCTCAAAGTGTAATGAGCGGTAATGGCGGATACATCTTCAATAAAGATGCTCAAGGTAATTTTGACCCAACTGATCTAGGCATCAACAATGAAGGTGCAGTTGAAGGGGCAAAAACAATCCAGAAGTTTTATAAAGAGAAATTATTCCCGGCCGGTATCATCGGCGCACAAGGTATTAACGTATTAGAATCATTATTTACTTCAGGAAAAGCGGCGGCAATTATTTCTGGTCCGTGGAATCTTGAACCATTTACAAAAGCTGGTATTAATTATGGTGTCGCTAAACTCCCAGCACTAGCTAATGGTAAAAATATGAGTGCGTTTGTTGGTGTAAAGAGCTATAACGTAAGTGCTTATTCTAAGAATGCTGAACTTGCTCAAGAACTAGTTGAATTCTTAGCAAACGAAGATAACTCGAAGACACGATATGAAATCACAAAAGAAGTTCCTGCTGTAAAGGCATTAGCTAATGACCCTGTTGTGACAGAGAGTGAGGCAGCTCAAGCTGTGGCTCAGCAATCTCAATTCTCAGAATTAACACCTAATATCCCTGAGATGAATGAAGTTTGGACACCTACTGATGCAGCCCTGCAAACAATTGCAACTGGTAAGGCAGAACCAAAAGCAGCATTAGATCAAGCAGCTAAAACCATCAAAGGACAAATTAAAGCAAAACACGGTAATTAATTAGGTATGTATGATGGTGTCAAACGCCTAATGATGTTTGACACCATTTGTTTTTAAAAGAAATGAAATTTCCAACTTCGTTTACAGTCTAGCTTCAGCACCTAGCCCCTCGGGTCATAAGCCAATCGCTTCGGAAGGCAAAAAGCGCCTTCTGTCAGCGCTTGTCTTATGCCTGCCGGGGATGAACAAGGCGCTTACGCTTTCTAAAAATAAAGAGGTGAAAAATGTGCAGCATCGTAAAACAGCCGTAGTACTATCTGTAATTCCAGGACTTGGTCAATTGTACAATAAGCAATGGGTAAAAGGTCTTTTGTTCCTCTTTCTGGGTGTATCGTTCATATCAGTGTTTAAAGATCTGTTAAATATGGGTTTTTGGGGGCTTATTACACTAGGTACAGAGGTACCTAGGGATAACTCCATTTTTCTATTAGCTGAAGGTATTATTGCTCTTATTGTTACATGTTTTGGACTAGCATTTTATTATGCTAATTTCCGGGACGCCTATAAAAATGGGGAATTACGTGATGAGAATTCGAGTCCAAGTTCTCTTAGGGAAGATTATCAAAACTTAATTGCTCAAGGTTATCCATATGTAATTAGTGGCCCGTCGTTATTTATTTTGATCTTTGCGGTCATTTTTCCAATCCTTTTCAGTTTCGCTTTAGCTTTTACAAATTATGATTTATACCATTCGCCACCAGCTCATTTAGCTGATTGGGTTGGATTAGACACTTTCAAGCAAATATTCACAGTGGATATTTGGCGCTCAACCTTTTTTGATGTTTTAGGCTGGACGGTAATCTGGACGCTTGTCGCTTCATCGGTTCAGGTTGGTTTAGGTGTCTTTCTAGCTGTTTTAGTAAATCAAAAAGACCTTAAATTTAAACGCTTTTATCGCACGGTTTTAGTATTACCATGGGCAGTTCCGGGGTTTGTCACCATTCTAATCTTTGCCGGTTTGTTTAACGATAGCTTTGGTGCGATCAATAATACCATATTAGCTGCGATTGGAATTGACCCGATTCCATGGATGACGGATGAAACATGGTCAAAATTAGCCCTTATTCTTATGCAGGGATGGCTTGGATTCCCTTATATTTTCATAGTAACAACAGGTGTCCTTCAGTCTATTCCTGAAGACCTTTACGAGGCTGCGACCATTGATGGGGCATCTGTTTTTGCAAAATTTAGACATATTACCATGCCAATGATTTTACTCGCAATGGCTCCGATTATCATTACGCAGTATACCTTTAACTTTAATAATTTTAATATTATTTATCTATTCAACGGCGGTGGGCCTGCTGTTCCTGGCTCAAATGCAGGAGGAACCGATATATTAGTATCTTGGATTTACAAATTAACGATGCAGTCCAGTCAATATTCTCTTGCCGCTGCGTTAACAATTCTTTTATCTATTTTTGTCATTGCAATTGCATTATGGCAATTCAGACGGACAAATTCGTTTAAGGAGGAGGCTTAAATCATGACTGGTATGAAGGGAAATAAATTCATTCGTCTCCTTACTTCGCATTCCATTTTAATTATAATGGCGGTTATTATCATATACCCTTTACTTTGGACTGTTGGGGCAAGCTTTAATCCGGGTAACAGTTTAGTTAGTAACTCGATCATTCCAAAAAATCCAACATTGGATCATTATAAAGAATTATTTGCAGGGAAAGAGAGTCTGCAATATGTACATTGGTATTTAAATTCGCTTAAGATCAGTATCTTTACGATGATTGGCTCGGTTATTAGTGTTTCCTTTACGGCCTATGCCTTTTCGCGTTTCCGTTTTAAAGGCAGAAAAAATGCGTTAACTTTGTTTTTGTTACTACAAATGATTCCACAGTTTTCGGCGTTAATTGCTCTGTTTGTATTAGCGCAAATGCTTCACATGATGAACAGCCATTGGTTATTAATTCTCCTTTATATTGGCGGAACCATTCCGATGAATACCTATCTGATGAAAGGGTATATGGATACTATCCCAATGGATTTGGATGAAAGTGCCAAGATTGATGGGGCAAGCAATACAAGGATTTTTTTACAAATTATCATGCCTTTGTCGAGACCAATGTTAGCAGTAGTCGCGATGAATGGATTTACCGGACCGCTTGGAGATTTCGTTATGTCATCCACCATTTTGAGAACACCTGAATCCTACACATTACCTATTGGTTTATATAATTTAGTTAATGAAGTAATGGGTGCAAGTTATACAACCTTTGCTGCAGGAGCGATTCTCATCAGTATCCCGATTGCTATCGCCTTCTTAATGCTGCAAAAACACTTTGTTTCAGGATTAACGGCTGGTGGTACAAAGGGTTGATATCAGGAACGACTGTAAAAATGTTAGAAGGAGATTATTATGTCAAAACATGAGAAAACATTTACGACTAAAGCAAACTTCATGCTGCACGGAGGAGACTATAATCCTGATCAATGGCTAGATCGGCCTGATATTTTAGCGGATGATATAAAGTTGATGAAGCTTTCCCATACCAATACTTTTTCAGTAGGAATCTTTGCCTGGAGTGCACTCGAGCCAGAAGAAGGGGTTTATCAGTTTGAATGGCTGGATGAAATTTTCAAAAATATCTCCAGCATTGGCGGTCGCGTGATTTTAGCTACACCTAGTGGGGCTCGTCCTGCCTGGATGTCTCAAAAATATCCGGAAGTATTGCGGGTAAATGGGGCGAGGGTGAAGCAACTGCATGGTGGAAGACATAATCACTGCTTTACTTCTGAAGTATACCGTGATAAAACACAGCAGATGAACCGTTTGCTGGCAGAAAGGTATGGCAATCATCCTGCATTATTAATGTGGCATATTTCAAATGAATATGGCGGTGAATGTCACTGTGATTTATGTCAGGATGCCTTTAGAAACTGGCTTAAAGAAAAATACAATCATGACCTTAAATCCTTAAATGATGCCTGGTGGGGTCCTTTCTGGAGCCACAGCTTCAGTGATTGGTCGCAAATTGAATCGCCTTCTCCAATCGGGGAAAGTATGGTTCACGGCTTAAATCTGGATTGGCGAAGATTTGTTACTGACCAAACCATTTCTTTCTTTGAAAATGAAATAGTGCCTATTAAGGAATTGACACCGAATATCCCGATTACAACCAATTTTATGGCGGATACTCATGAGTTAATTCCATTTCAATCACTTGATTATAGCAAGTTTGCCAAACATCTCGATGTGATCAGCTGGGATGCGTACCCTGCGTGGCACAATGATTGGGAAAGTACCGCTGATTTAGCGATGAAGGTTGGCTTTATTGATGACCTGTACCGCAGCTTAAAACAACAGCCTTATCTTTTGATGGAATCTACCCCAAGTGGAGTAAACTGGCATCAAGTGAATAAAGCAAAACGCCCGGGTATGCACTTGCTTTCATCGATGCAAATGGTTGCCCATGGATCTGATAGCATTTTGTACTTTCAATGGCGGAAATCCCGTGGATCGTCGGAAAAATTCCACGGTGCTGTAGTTGATCATGATAATAGTTCAGAAAACCGCGTATTCCAAGAGGTTGCAAGAGTTGGCCAAACATTAGAACAGCTGTCTGAAGTTGTAGGAACGAATCGTCCGTCTGATGTGGCCATTCTATATGATTGGGAGAGCAATTGGGCCATTAATGATGCGCAGGGATTTGGATTAGAGACGAAACGTTATCCGCAAACACTGCAGCAGCATTATCGCACCTTCTGGGAACAGGATATTCCTGTAGATGTTATCACGAAAGAACAGGACTTTTCAGCGTATAAATTATTGATTGTTCCAATGCTGTATCTAGTAAGTGAAGAAACGATTTCTCGGTTAAAGACATTTGTTGCAAATGGCGGCGTTCTAGTAATGACCTATATCAGTGGACTTGTAAATGAACATGATTTAACGTATTTGGGCGGCTGGCACAAGGATCTGCAAGAGATTTTTGGGATGAAGCCTGTTGAAACAGATACCTTATATCCAAATGATAAAAACTATGTGAAATTTCGTAATCAATCATACGAATTGAAAGACTATGCTACTGTCCTTGAACTAAATACGGCAACTGCAGAAGGTCACTACGAGGATGATTTTTATGCGAATACACCAGCGGTTACGAGCCACAAATTCGAAAATGGCCAAACCTATTATATTGGCGGCCGTTTGGAAGATCAATTCCACCGCGACTTCTATCAAGAATTAATCAATCAATTATCTCTTGAACCAGCTGCTTCTGTAAAACACGGGCAGGGCGTATCTGTTCAAGTCAGACAAGCCCCAGATAAAGATTTTATTTTTGTGATGAATTTTACGGAAGAGAAGCAACCTATTGCATTCGAATCATTAGTAACAGATTTGGTTACAGGTGAAGAGATCTCTGGTGAACTTACGCTAGATAAATATGAAGTAAGAATCGTAGCGAAAACCAAATAATGCCTTACGCAACGAACAGGGAGAGGGGAGAGAAAACCCTGCTCATGAAAGTGGTAGCGCAGTGCTAAAAGCTAGAAAACATCCATTTTAAAATGGGTGTCTTCTTTATATAATTTAGTGGAACCGCTTACTAGATTAGACATAAATACAAAATTCCACTATATCTTTCAAATATAATAGTAAGGGTGAGGAGAGAATGGGGAAAATACGAAAGCTTTTAGCAATACTACTGGCGATGATAGTGGTGTTTAGTTCCATTTTGGTCAATATTCATAGTGGATACGCCGCAACTGTAAGCGGTGCACCCGATGCGTGGGGCTATTTAGATAGCTTTAGTTTAAAATCACAAGGTACACAGCCGGTCCCAGCAGATATCTTTGTTAAAAAGGTTGAGGGACTTAATCCTAATTTTATCAAAGGTGTGGACGTCTCTAGTATTATTTCCTTAGAAAATAGCGGAGTCAAATTTTATAATACAGCCGGAGAAGTGCAGGATATTTTTAAAACTTTGCATGAAGCAGGAGTCAATTACATTCGGGTCCGTGTATGGAATAATCCATATGATTCAAACGGAAATGGCTATGGCGGCGGTGATAACGATTTAGCAAAAGCGATTGAAATTGGAAAAAGGACGACTGCTAACGGAATGAAGCTCTTAGTAGACTTCCATTATTCTGATTTTTGGGCAGATCCAGCTAAACAGCAGGCACCAAAGGCATGGGCAAACTTAAGTTTTGAAGATAAGAAGAAGGCTTTATATACCTATACAAAAGAAAGCCTGCAAGCCATGAAGGATTCCGGAATTGATATTGGTATGGTTCAGGTTGGGAATGAAACAAATGGAGGAGTTGCTGGAGAAAAGGATTGGACGAAGATTAGTGCTTTATTTAGTGAAGGAAGTAAAGCAGTTAGATCGGTAGATCCGAATATCTTAGTAGCCGTGCATTTTACTAACCCTGAATCAACAGGAAGATATACTTCCTATGCTGAAACTTTAAAGAAAAATAACGTAGACTATGACGTATTTGCCAGTTCTTATTATCCATTCTGGCATGGTACGTTAAGCAATTTGACAGCTGTTCTTAAGAATGTTGCCGATACTTATGGCAAAAAGGTGATGGTGGCTGAAACATCTTACGCGTATACGGCTGAAGATGGAGATGGACACGGAAATACAGCACCAAAAGATTCAGGTCAAACGTTAGATTACCCGATTACCGTTCAAGGTCAGGCTAATTCTGTCAGGGATGTGATCCAAGCGGTTGCTAATGTTGGTGAAGCAGGAATTGGTGTATTTTATTGGGAGTCAGCGTGGATTCCAGTTGGACCTCCACGAAATTTAGAGCAAAATAAACAGCTTTGGGAAAAATATGGTTCTGGTTGGGCATCTAGCTACGCTGCCGAATATGATCCTCATGATGCAGGTGCGTGGTATGGCGGAAGTGCCGTAGACAACCAAGCTTTGTTTGATTTTAATGGTAAACCATTACCTTCATTAAATGTATTTAAGTATGTCAATACTGGAGCCGTTGCCCCATTAAAAATCGACGGAATAAAAGATATTTCTTTAAGTGCTATTTCAGGGGAGAATATTTCATTACCAAAACCTTAGCCGTTACTTATAATGATGGCAGTAAAGGAACTGCTCCGGTTACATGGGATCAAACAGCCCTTAAACAAGCCATTAGCAGTGGTATGGGCACCTTTATAATAGAAGGAACTTTAGAAGGTGGCACGGTGGTAAAGGCCCATCTTGAAATAAAACCGGGAAATTTTGTAGTGAACCCAAGTTTTGAAAATAGTGATCGAACAATGTGGAAAATTATTTATGAAAATGGAACAGCACCACACACAGATTATCAGCAAAAGGCTTCAGATGCCAAATCAGGCAAGTATTCTTTGCACTTTTACTCGGCTGCTGGGGTCAATTTTAGAGCAGAACAGACGATAACTGGCTTGAAGCCAGGATATTATAATCTTTCCATGTTTCTACAAGGGGGAGACGCTGTAGACTCCATTATGTATCTCTATGCCAAAACTGGAGGTAAAGAATTAAAAGTTGATACCGGTGTAAATGGCTGGGGAAATTGGAGTAATCCTGAAATCAAAAATATTCTTGTTACTGACGGAACCCTAACGATTGGTGCAAAAATAAAAGCGGGTGGCGGTGCATGGGGAAGTTTAGATGATTTCTATTTATACCGTGTAAATAATTATGACACCAAGGCGCCTGACACTGCGACGGTCCTATCAGGGCAAGACCATAATGGTTGGTATAATCAGAGTGTAAATGTCTCTCTGAATGGTACGGATGATAAATCTGGTGTAGCAAAAACAGAATATAAAGTTAATGACGGTAATTGGCAAACCTATCAGGGGCCATTTGATGTAACTGCAGAAGGGAAAAATGTGGTTCAGTATAGAAGTACAGACCACGTAGGGAACATTGAGGAGGTAAAATCGGTTTCAATAAAAATTGATAAAACGGCTCCGGCATTGAATGTTTCGTTTAACTCGAGTGTTCTAATCGAACGTAACCATGCCCTCATTCCAATTAAAGCTACGGTTGATGGTGAAGACACCCTTTCAGGGATTAACAGGATTGAATTAGTATCGATCGAAAGTAATCAACCAGATAATGGAAAAGGTGATGGGAACACAGTCAATGATATCCAGGGAGCAGACTTTGGAACCTTTGATACTGAGTTTCTGGTAAGAGCAGAGCGAAGTGGAAGTGGTGACAGGGTTTATACTGTAACCTATGAGGCGTGGGATAATGCGGGGAACTCTTTGATCCAATCCAATCGGATAATTGTAAAGCATGATAATTCGAAAAAATAAGGCTTCTCTCGTTGAAAGAAAGGGAGCTGTGAAAGCGCATGAAAATCTCATGCGCTTTTCTTAATATTTTTAAGTAAACTTTTAGTAAAAATAGTTGAATATTTTTACTAACCGTTATAAAATTAAGTTGAAATTAATAATTTACTTACAAGAAACAGAATTTCTGGAGGAATTAAAATGAACGTTACCACACTTAATAAAGTATTTTTAGATATGTTTCATATTTTACCTAGAAAAGCCTTTTTTGCTCCTGGAAGGATTAATTTAATTGGCGAGCACACCGATTATAATGGCGGTCATGTGTTTCCATGTGCGATTACCTACGGTACCTACGCTGTAGCAAGGAAGCGGGAAGACCAAGTGATTCGTCTATACTCAACGAACTTCACTGAAAAAGGAATCATCGAATTTAACTTAAACGAACTAGATTATGAGAAAGAACACAATTGGGCCAACTATCCGAAAGGGATGATTCGTTACATGATCGAGGCGGGATATGAAATTCCAACGGGATTTGATTGTGCCATTGAAGGCAATATACCGAATGGCGCAGGACTTTCTTCGTCAGCCTCCATTGAACTTTTAACCGGAGTGCTAGTAAACGGCCTGTTTGAATTAGAAATTCCTAGGCTTGATCTCATCAAGCTTGGCAAGAAGGTAGAGAATGAATTTATTGGTGTGAACAGCGGCATCATGGACCAGTTTGCAATTGGCATGGGGAAGAAAGATGCTGGAATTTTACTAGATTGCCAGACTCTAAGCTATGAATACGCACCCATTCACCTTGATGATTACAAAATTTTAATCATGCATACGAACAAGCGCAGGGAATTAGCTGATTCGAAATACAATGAGCGAAGAGGAGAATGTGAAGAGGCGCTAGCGCAACTGCAACAAAAACTTCCGATTGAGGCTCTAGGTCAATTATCTGAAGCGGAGTTTGATGAAAATCAATACCTAATTACCAATGAAACGGTCCGCAAACGAGCAAAGCACGCTGTCTATGAAAACGTGCGAACAATTAAGGCTCTAGAAGAGCTGAAGGCAGGAAATTTAGAGGCATTTGGACAATTGATTAACCAATCACACGTATCCTTACGAGATGATTATGAAGTGACTGGAGTGGAACTTGACAGTTTAGTAGGGGCTGCATGGAAACAACCGGGAGTTCTAGGGGCGCGGATGACTGGTGCAGGGTTCGGCGGCTGTGCTATTGCAATTGTAGAAAATGACAAGGTTGAAAACTTTATTGCAAATGTTGGGTCAGCCTATCTCGAGAAAATTGGCTACAAGGCAGAATTTTATGCAGCGAGCATTGGTGACGGGGCAAAAGAAATTCAAATGGAGGCGGCGATCTAAATGAGTATCCTTGTATTAGGTGGAGCGGGCTATGTCGGTTCACACGCTGTTTATCAGTTGATTGATCAGGGGTTTCCGGTGGTTGTGATTGATAATTTGCAAACAGGCCATAGCGATGCAATTCATCCAAAGGCAAGCTTTTATGAAGGGGATATCCGCAGTCGTGAGTTTATGCGCTCTGTTTTTGAAAAAGAAGACATTGAAGCAATCTTGCATTTTGCCGCCAATTCCCTTGTTGGGGAATCCATGGTTGAACCGTTAAAATACTTTGATAACAACGTTTATGGGACACAAGTTGTCCTTGAAATGATGAAGGGATTTAGCGTCAAGCACATCGTTTTTTCTTCGACAGCAGCTGTTTATGGAGAGCAGAAAGTTGTACCGATTACAGAGGATGCGGCAACCATTCCAACGAATACCTATGGCGAAACCAAGCTCGCAATGGAAAAAATGATGGCTTGGTGCGAAAAAGCGTTTGATCTTCACTATGTTTCTCTTCGCTATTTTAACGTAGCTTCGGCAAGAAGCGACGGACAAATTGGCGAGGACCATAACCCAGAAACGCATCTCATCCCTGTTGTATTAGAAGCAGCATTAGGCAAAAGGCCTGCCGTTACGATATTTGGGGAAGATTATGATACAGCAGATGGTACTTGTGTTCGTGATTATATTCATGTAGAAGACTTAATTGATGCCCATATATTAGCCCTCCGTTATCTACAAAATGGCGGGGAGAGTAATCATTTCAATCTTGGCTCAAGTCAAGGATTCTCGGTAAAAGAAATTGTTGAGACAGCTAAAGAGGTTACAGGAATTGATATCCCGGTAAGAATCGGTGAACGAAGAGCTGGAGACCCAAGTACATTAATTGCTTCTTCGGAAAAAGCAAAAAAGATATTGGGATGGAATCCAACGAGAACATCGATTCATCAAATGATTAGCAATGCCTGGAACTGGCATCAGCACCACCCGAATGGATATCAGAAATAGAGGTGAATATGATGATTTATCAACTAATACAACAATTAATCAATCAAGCAATAGCCACTCAATTAATTGAGCGGGAAGATGAAATCTATGCGCGCAATCAAATATTGTCACTTCTCCGTCTAACGGAGTTTAAGGAAGTGGACGCAGCAGGGGAAAGTAACTTTGATATCCCTGATTTACTCGATTTAATTGTAGATTATGCCTGCAATCAAGGGATTATTGAAGAATTATTTGATGAAAAAGAGATTTTTTCAAGTAAAATTATGAACTGTTTCATCGCCCGGCCATCAGCTGTTAATCAGCTTTTTTATGGGAAATATAAACAGGATCCAAAAGCAGCAACACAATATTTTTATGAGTTAAGTAAAAATAGCAACTACATTCAAATGAAGCGAATTCGAAATAACATTGAATATAAAACCACTACAGAATATGGTGAACTTGATATTACCATTAATCTATCAAAACCAGAAAAGGATCCTAAAAGTATTGAACTCGAGCGGTCGGTGAAGCAAATGGACTATCCGAAATGCTTGCTTTGTGTGGAGAATGAGGGATATGCGGGAAGAATCGGGCACCCTGCCCGCTCCAATCACCGCATGATTCGTGTAAATCTATTAGAAAACACATGGTACTTGCAGTATTCACCATATGTCTATTACAACGAGCATTGTATCGTGTTAGCAGAAAAACATACCGATATGGTTATTAGTCCAACGACATTCTTACGGCTGTTAAGCTTTGTTGAGCAATTTCCACATTATTTTGTCGGCTCTAATGCGGACCTGCCGATTGTAGGGGGCTCGATTTTATCCCATGATCATTATCAAGGCGGGAATTATCAATTTGCGATGGCGAAGGCAGGGGATGACTGGGCATTTAAAATGGCTGGATATCCGGAAGTAGAGTGTGCGGTTGTTAAATGGCCTATGTCCGTTATTCGCCTGCGTTCCGATCAAATTAGTACGCTCGTTGAAGCCGGTTCACATATTTTAGACAAATGGAAAAAGTACAGTGATGAAGATTTAGGAATTGAGGCGAGGACTGGAGTAACTCCGCACAATACAATTACACCCATTGCACGCAAAAATGGGAATGTATTTGAACTGGATTTGGTACTGCGTAACAACCGAAAGAGTGATGAGCATCCGCTTGGCATTTTCCATCCTCACGCCGATGTACATCATATTAAGAAGGAAAATATTGGCCTAATTGAAGTGATGGGGCTGGCGGTTTTACCAGCACGGTTAAAGGGTGAACTAGGAGAAGTGGAAAATTATATCCTAGGTCAATCATCGGCGGTGGCAGAATATCATTTAGACTGGGCGGAAGCGTTAAAAGCACGCTATCAAGCTATTGCCAATGAAGCGAATGTGGATGGTCTGGTAAGAGAAGAAGTAGGAAAGAAGTTTTTAAGGTGCTTGGAGGATGCAGGTGTGTTTAAGCGAAATGAAGTGGGTGCAGCTGGGTTCCAGCGGTTTATCAGTACGTTATAAAAACATAATAGGCCCAGAACTTTGTTGATTGCCCGAGCTTTTTAAAAAGAACTAAATTAGATACCTTCTGAAAAATATGGAGTGATAAATCGATGAAAATAGTAGATAGAATATTTGGCAGTTACGAGGGTGAGTCTGTTACAGAGTATACCTTAGTCAATGATTACGGCATGATAGTCTCTTGCCTTAATTATGGTTGTGTGATTACTAAAATCATCGTCCCTGACCGTCATGGAAACTTTGAAAATGTAGTGCTTGGATTTGAAAACTTCGAAGATTACACAGAATGGTCCCCGTATTTTGGCGCAGTTGTGGGACGAGTAGCCGGAAGAATTAATGGTGCCAGCTTTGAGTTGGACGGAAAAGAATACCATCTTGCAGACAATGATTATCCCAATCATATACACGGGGGCAAGAAGGGCTTTAACTCTGTGATTTGGAAAACCGAAATAATAGAGGAAGAAAATGCAGTCGGTTTGAAGTTTTTTTATCATAGTCCAGACGGTGACGAAGGCTATCCTGGTTATCTAGACACCACTGTTACCTATATTCTAAACAATAAAAATGAACTCGATATTACTTTTGAAGGAAAAACGGATCAAAAAACGGTTGTCAACTTAACGAATCACTCGTATTTTAACTTGAGTGGAAATGTAAAAAGAGATTGTTCTGAACATATTCTCCAATTAGAAAGTGATCAGTTTTTAGAACTGGGCGAAGGTTTTATCCCTACTGGTAAAATGATTGATACCAAAAATACCCCATTTGATTTTAAGCATGGCAGAAGGTTACGCTCTGGGATGGTTTCGTCTCATCCACAAAATGTGCTTGTTGGTAATGGTTACGACCACCCACTTGTTTTTACCAAAAAGGGTGAAAATACAATCATGCTTAGTGATGAGGAAAGCGGCCGTTCGCTGCTTGTTTCGACCGACCAGCCATGCGTCGTCCTTTATACTGGGAATCAATTAGAAGGACCTTATTCCATAGCAGGTGTCAGGTCAAGAAATTATTTGGGTGTCTGTCTGGAAACGCAAGGATTTCCTGATGCTATCCATCATCCGGCGTTCCCCTCTGTCATTTTAAACCCGGAGGAAGTATACTATTCCAAAACAGTGTTTCGATTTTTTGCTAATACATTAGGAGATTGATTTATGGCTACCATCAAAGATATTGCACAAATTGCAGGTGTATCGATCGCCACTGTATCCCGTGTTTTGAATTATGATACAACACTTTCTGTCAGTGATGAAACCAAGAAAAGAATTTTCGAAGTGGCAGAAGAACTATCGTATAAAAAGAAATCAGCTCGCAAGCAGGAGTCGGGAAAAATTGCCCTCTTGCAATGGTATACCGAGAAAGAAGAACTGGAAGATTTGTATTACATGTCGATCCGGCTTGGGGTTGAAAACCAATGCCGACAGCAAGGGATTCAAGTGGCCAAATATTTTCAAGACAACTATGAGGATTTGAGGGAAGACGATATTCAAGGGCTGATTGCGATTGGGAAATTTAGCAAGAAGCAAGTGAATGAGCTGCTTAAGATAACCAAAAATATTGTCTTTGTTGACACCTCACCAGACGAAGATCGGTTTGATTCGATCGTCATTGACTTTGAAAGGGCAACAATAAAGGTACTTGATCATTTTATGAAGAAGGGTCATGAGAAAATCGGCTATATCGGCGGAAGAGAAGTTTTTAAAGATAAAACTTCCATCATAGAAGACCCAAGGGAATCGGCGTTCAAGCGCTATTTAACAGGTAAAGGGATGCCCTATGAAGCTTTTATGTATGTAGGAACCTTCTCAGCCGATGATGGTCATGCAATGATGAAAAAGGCGATTGATGAACATGGGGACAACCTGCCAACCGCCTTTTTTGCAGGTAATGATTCGATTGCAGTTGGGGCATTGCGGGCTTTACTGGAGGCAGGAATTTCTGTTCCAGAACGGGTTAACATCATCGGTGTGAATGACATCAGTATCTCCAAATATGTCTATCCAGCGTTAAGCACGGTTAAGGTGTATACCGAAATCATGGGAGAAACCGCCGTTGACACCCTTTTGGAGAGAATCGCAGGCAGAAAAACAGCAAAAAAGATATTCATTGCAACCGATCTTATCATTAGGAATAGCAGTTTTTAAAAAGCAAACTCACCAAAAAATTTGGTGAGTTTCTTCTGTACTATTTGCTGGAATCTATTTATTTAATGACTGGGCAGCCATCCATTCCATGATTGTTGTTGTTTTGCCATTAATAGATGCTGCAGGTTCATTGTTGTATACATAAATCCATGACCAGTGTCCAGCGTATTGATATGGTGTACCATCTGCATTGTTATATAAGCCTGAAGTATCATGTACGTCATCAAATAACGATAATTGTACATTCTTTGCTCCAGCTTGGATTAATCGGTCATAGGTTGGTACTGTGTTGATTGCAGGAGGCAATGTCGTATCATTTTTAGCTGCAACAAACCAGATTGGAGTTTCTTTAATTTTTTGGATGTCAGCATCGGTTATCAATGTATCATTTAACCCTTCACATACCGGATAAGCGGCTGCAAAGTATCCTGGATAATCACGAACCATTAACATTGTCATATATCCGCCATTTGAAGCTCCGCCAATGTAGATTCTATTTGGATCAATATCAGGATTTTTTGAAACATAATCTTTAATTAGTGCCATAAGAGCTTCTTCATAGATAGAAGTTCCATCTGCTCCACCCGTTATAGAACCATGCATCCATCTAGTAGGTGCCTGAGGTGCTAAAACATAAGCTCCACCAAAGTAAGATTGAATTTTATCAGTAGAAAGACTTACAGCTTTATTTGCAGAAAGTGGAATGGTTGCATCTGTTCCCCCTTCACCGCCGCCGTGGAGCCAGATAATTAGTGGATTCTTTCCTTTGTCTTTTGCTGGTGCATAATCTGCGTAAGTTAATGTAGTATTATCAAACGTTGCTTTCCCGGTAGTGAAGTCATCGACAAGTTCTCTTTTTTCCCCTGCAAATGTGTCAACCACTAACCCTGAGATGGTTCCAGCGCTAGTCACAATGTCTTTTTGTTGAGTGATCGTATATTTGCTATCAATCCAATCATTAAATCGGGTTCCAGCAAAATCATAGTTGAGCGGGGAACCTAAAGATACAGTTGGTCCAATCTTCATTTCTAATACCACGTATTTTCCTGTTGCAACTGCAGGGTTTCCGTCTTTATCCGAAACATATGCTTTTGTAACGGTGCGGTCACCTTCTTCTAGAAATGGTGTCTTTAACCTGCTGTCACTTCTAACAACATGAACATTGAACGTATCTGTTGTTACGGAGTCTTTTGGAATCGGTCTGACTACATCGACGATTACTTTTGTAATGGCCGCTCCCCAATCTTCAATCTCTGTAACCGTACGGTAAGAGGTTTGCTGCGTCTTAACTTCCTTGGCAAGTGCCCCTAAGCTGAAAGGAAATGCCATCATAATGGCCATCAGTAAGAACATAATTCTTTTTATCATTTATTTTGCCTCCTCATTTTTCCTTTTAAGTCTATCTATCTTTCTATTGATTGTACTTTGATAGCCTATCTAATTGAACTTCAGGACCATTGTTATTAACCGTTTCAACAACTAGGTCTTTATCTACTTTAAAGGTTAAGGTGCCTCTGAAATCCTTTGAAGACGAACCTACATGGAATTGATAGGAACCCTTTTCTAAAATCCATGAAGAAGTATCTTCATCAAAGGAAGCAATATCTTTTGGACTTATAAAGAAATTAACTGTTTCTTTCTGCCCAGGCTTTAACTCTCTAGTTTTTGCGAAGGACTTAAGTTCAATGGCTGGTTTTTCTAATTTTCCATCTGGAGCACTTACATATAGTTGTGTTGCTTCTTTTCCAGCAAAGGAGCCGGAGTTTGCCACTTTAAACGAGACTTTGATTTTATTAGATAAGTTGTCTTTATTTAATTTAAAATCGCTATAATCAAAAGTCGTATAAGATAGTCCATAGCCAAACTCATAGGCAGTTGGTACATTAAATGTCGAGTAGTAGCGGTAGCCTACATAAATATCTTCGTTATATTTCACTAGATTTGGATTGCCATCAGAGCTTGGGAAGTTAGCATAACTTGGCGCATCCTCTAAATGAACTGGGAATGTTGCCGGGAGTTTACCAGAAGGATTTGCTTTGCCGGAAAGAACATCTGTAAGGGCGTTCCCTGCTTCCATTCCTGGCTGCCAAGATAATAAAATCGAATCGGCATAGTTCTTCCAGTCTGCCGTGTTAAATGGTGCCCCAACATTTAAGACCACTACAACCTTTTTATTAACAGCATGATACGCAGCAGAAACCTTTTTAAGTAGTTCTAACTCTTTTGCAGTTGGTTCAAAGGTAGTAGCATTTCCATCTGCACCTTCCCCAGATCCTCTTGCAATCATTACCACGCCTATATCGGAATTGTTTGCCATATATTCAGCATCTTCGAAAGTCAGATTTTCATTGATTTCTGTACCGCTTGCGTTAGTATAAACCGGAGTATACCCTCCATTTTTAAGTCCTTCTGGAAGCTGGACAGTATGTGTTGGAGTAACATAGGCACTTCCTGTTCCCATTAAGAACATTTTCGTAGCGGCGTTATCCGTCGTACACGCAGAAGAAGGGGTGCCAAATCCACAGCTAGGCATTGTATAGGAGTTGCCGACTATACCGACCTTCTTGACCTTATTATTAAACGGAAGCGCTTTATTTTCATTTTTTAATAAAACCATACCTTCCGGTGCAGCGGCCCGTGTAAGTTCTGTATTAGCAGCTGCAAGCTCTACACTTACACTTTGTTTCGTATTATCAACGGCACTTAATTTATTGAATGTAGGGGACTTAACGACTAAAGTAAGGATATTCTCGATGGCCGTATCGAGTTTCTCCTCTGGAAGCGATCCTTCTAAAATAGCCGCTTTTACAGCTGCCTTACCAGCGGCATTTAAACTTGGCATGGACAAGTCGTTTCCACCGCTTAACATAGCAATTCCATTATTTTTTGAGCCGCCCCAGTCTGTCATGACCATTCCGTTAAAGCCCCAGTCACTTCTTAAAACATCATTTAACAGCCAAGAGTTATGAGCAGAGAAAGGTCCATTAATAGAATTATAGGAACTCATCACTGTCCATGGGTGCGCTTCTTTAACAACCCGCTCGAATCCGGCTAAATAAATTTCTCTTAAGGCACGTTCAGAAATGATTTCGTTTACGGACTGTCTGTTTGTTTCCTGATTATTTGCTGCATAGTGCTTCATACTTACACCAACACCCTGGTCTTGCACGCCTTTAGTAAACTCAGCTGCCATTTCACCGCTTAAGTATGGATCTTCCGAATAATATTCGAAGTTTCTTCCACCTCTTGGATCTCTGTGAATATTCAATGCCGGTCCTAATATAACATCTACACCATAATCAAGGGTTTCTTTTCCCATCGCACTAGAAACCTGGTACATTAAATCCTTATTAAAACTAGCAGATAATGCCGAGGGAATTGGGAAACCAGTTGTCGACTTATTTGCTGTTGATCCAAATCGAAGTCCGGCTGGACCATCGGCAAAAGTAAGCTTTGGAATACCAAGCCGCGGAATAGGAAAGGTTCCGCCAGCAGCCCCTGTTACTGCGGCTCCAGATCCTCCAATCAAATCTACCTTTTCGTCCAGCGTCATGGCCTGAATAACTGCTGGAATGGAAGCTTGGTCCACTAACATCGGTGTTTGCTCCTGAACAGCACCAGTTTGTACACTATTATTGTCTGTAGCAACAGCCGCTGCATTAACTTGCGATGGTGGCTGTTCTTCTGCTAGTACTGCTGAATAACCTGATGACAATAGCATTAGACTAAACATGGATGAACTTAGAACTTTGTAATAACCCTTCACACCTAACAACCCCTTTTTCGGATGAAAACCCTTACATCCAAGAGGTTAACATGTGAAGTGTAATCCGATAAGTTACAAGAGGTAGCATTAAATTGTGATTTACTAGATTAATTTGTTGTAGACTGAAAATTCAATAAATTATTAAATATTCAAGAGGAATTATACATATTTCTTAGACATTATCCGACAGGACTTAAGATATAGGTTAATTAAAACTGTAAAGGAAATCCGTTTAAACTCTTTTATCGATTCTTAATGTCTTTTAACTAAAACAAAATAGTGAAGATATTCGCAATATAATCCAGAAGATTGTTAATAGTCTGAAACTTCACTTAAGTTAAACTAACAATGAAAGCGTTTAAATTAACAATTGTAAAAAGTTCAGACTAATTTGATGGGGGAATTAGAATTATGTTAAAAAGACTAAAGAAGAAGAAAAAGTCAAAATTACTAGCCATTACTCTTACATCTTCATTACTTCTCTCAGGACTCACCTTTGACATTGCATCCGCTCAGAGTCAAGATCCATCAACCGTACAACAAAACCAAACTACTACAGTACAGAAAACAGCACCTTACTTAACAGACGCAGCATCTATTAATAGTGTTATTCAAGCGATGACCTTAGAGGAAAAAGCTAAAATTGTTGTCGGGGTAGGAATGCCTGGTTTTGGAGGGACACCTCCATTTGAGTTAACTGGAGCGGTAGGCGGTACTTTTGGAATACCTCGGTTAGGGATCCCTGAACTGCGTTTTGCCGACGGCCCGGCAGGACTACGGATTCGTCCAACAAGGCCTGGACAAACTCAAACATATTATGCAACTGCTTTCCCGATTGCGACGGCGCTGGCATCCACTTGGGATCCTGCAACAGCAGAAGCAGTAGGTAAAGCTCAGGGAAATGAAGTGAAAGAATATGGAGTTGACCTTTTATTAGCACCGGCACTCAATATCCACCGTAATCCATTGAATGGACGAAACTTCGAATACTATTCAGAGGATCCTTTAATTGCAGGAAAAATAACTGCGGCAATGGTTAATGGGGTACAATCGAACGGTGTTGGCGCAACAATCAAGCACTTTGCTGCTAATAACCAGGAAACAAACCGGAATAGCATTGATACCGTTGTTTCTGAACGAGCATTAAGGGAAATTTATCTAAAAGGCTTTGAAATTGCTGTTAAGGAATCCCATCCATGGTCCGTTATGAGTTCCTATAACAAACTTAATGGAACATACACTTCCCAAAATGCTGACTTGTTAACAACTGTTTTGCGTAAGGACTGGGGGTACACAGGGTTTGTCATGACAGACTGGTTTGGCGGGGATAATCCAGTAGAACAAATGAAGGCTGGCAATGACATGATTATGCCGGGTGCGTCGTCCCAATCCAATTTAATTAAAGCAGCTGTTGAAGGTGGTAATTTGGACGAAAAAGTACTTGACCGAAATATTAAGAACATTCTCCAGATCGTCATCCAAACACCTGAGTTTAAAAAGTACCAAAACTCAGACAAGCCTGATTTAGCTGCTCATGCACAAACAGCCCGCAAAGCAGCTGCGGAAGGGATGGTTCTTTTAAAGAACAACAAAATGCCGTTGCCAATCAGCAAAGATCAAAAGGTCACTTTATTTGGCAATACACAAATCGAAACGGTTAAAGGTGGAACAGGAAGCGGTGATGTTAATGCTGCTTACACTACCTCGATTGCAGATGGCTTAAAGAGTGCTGGATACCAATTAAATCAAACCGAATTCCAGGAATATAAGACATATATTGATGGATTGCGCTCGCAGGAGGACTATAAAATTACACCAAGTCCATGGGGTGAGGATTTTGGCAAGTTAATCCCTGCCATTCCTGAAAAGCCTCTAGCAGATAACGAAATTGCCGCTGCTTCCAAAGAATCGGATATCGGCATCATCGTTATTGGCCGAAATTCAGGAGAAGGTGCGGACCGTAAAGTGGTAAAAGGAGATTACCTATTAAGCGATGCAGAACAAGACATGATTGCGAAAGTATCAGCAGAATACCATAAGCAGGGTAAAAAAGTAGCTGTTATTTTGAATATTGGCGGACCTATCGAGGTAGCAAGCTGGCGAGATAAGGTTGACTCTATTCTATTAGCATGGCAGCCAGGCCAAGAAGCAGGTTATGCTGTAGCTGATGTTATTTCCGGTAAAGTCAATCCGTCCGGAAAACTGCCAACTACCTTCCCTGTAAAATACAGCGATGTTGCATCGGCAAATAGCTTCCCTGGTACACCTGTGCAGAATCCAACACAAGTGGTCTATAACGAGGACATTTATGTCGGCTATCGCTACAATACCACGTTCAATGTGAAGCCAGCTTATGAATTTGGTTATGGATTGTCCTATACAAGCTTCAACCTTAGCCATGTAAATATCAGCGAAGGCAAGAAATTTAAGGACAAGCTTAAGGTATCTACTATGGTGGAAAATACGGGCAAGCTCCCTGGAAGAGAGGTCGTCCAAGTTTATGTTTCCGCCCCAGATGGAAAGCTTGAGAAACCTGCTGTTGAACTAAAGGCCTTTGGTAAAACAAAAGAACTTAAGCCGCATCAACGTGAGCTGCTTCAATTCGATTTAAATGCCAAAGACCTTGCCTCCTTCGATGAAGAGAAAAATGCATGGGTTCTTGAAAAAGGCACATATACAGTAAAAGTTGGGGCATCCTCAGAAGACATTAAAGGAACAGCAACGTTTACGGTAGACCACGATATGGTTGTTGAAAAGGTTAACGAGGCATTGGCACCTATAGTTGATTTTGAACCGCTTACCAAATAAATCCTAAAAAAGACATTGGTGAACAGCCCTCATTGAAAGTGAATGAAGGCTGTTTTTTTATTGGTAAAAGTGGTTAAAAATGAGGTTCCGTTTGAAATGGTAATCAAAACATTTTCATTTTTTGGGAGATTGTCGATTATTGCTAAGTTCCGTATAATAGGCTTAACTATGCTTTGGGATTGGGGATGTTATATGAGCAAGTTATCCATCGTTGCCTATACAGTTGGAAGTTTGTTTTTTCTTGTCAGTTGCTCACTTTCAATCTTTTACGGATATAAGATCGTTACCCACCACTTACCTAAGGAGGAAAGCGCAGTAAAGAAGTATAGCTACCATCTTATTCTTGTTCCTGAAGAGTTAGATAATGATTATTGGAAGCTTGTAGAAAAAGGGGCAAAGAAGGCAGCAGAAAAATATAGTGTTCAGCTGGAATATGCTGGGCCGAAGCAGGCAAATATTGATGATCATGTAAAAACAATTGAAATGTCAGCTGCTTCAAAAGTTGATGGGATCATTACACAGGGATTGAGTGACGAACAATTTACTCCGCTTATTAATCGGGTCGTAGCGAAGGGAATCCCTGTTATCACGGTCGATACGGACACCTCGAACAGTAAAAGGCTGGCCTATATTGGAACGGATAATTATTATTCCGGCTTTTTAGCAGGGAAAGCTTTGATAGCGGATACAAAGGGTAATGCCAATGTAGCGATTATTACGGGGAGCTTTTATGCGAATCATATGCAGCAGCGAGTTAAGGGATTTCAGGATGCTGTTAAAGCAGAAAAAGGAATCCATATCATTGCTGTGGAAGAGTCAGAGATTAGCAGAGTGAAAGCAGCGGAAAAAGCCAACCAAATTTTGCAGGATCACCCTGAGGTCAACGCGTTCTTTGGGACAAGTGCCTTGGATGGCATCGAAATTGCCCAAGTGGTCGAAAAATATAAAAAACAGAATCAAATTTATATTATTGGCTTTGATACACTACCGGAAACGCTTAAGTTGATAAGAAAGGGAACCATTAAGGCAACCGTTGTCCAGGAACCATTTCAAATGGGTTATGGGGCAGTAAAAATGATGATTGATCTAATTGAGGGGAAAAAGGTTTCGCCTATTGTCCATACGGATACTCGAATTTTGAGAATAAGCGATTTATCCGTGAATAATGGCAGAATGGGGGAGCATGAATGATGTTATTTCGGATTAGATCAAAATTGCTGCTTTATTTCATTGTCCTTGTAGTTTTGTTAACTTCGGTCGGGTTCTTTTTTTATAACAGTAGTGAAAAGCTGGTGACGGAATATGATGACAGCTTTGAACGATTTCTTTTGCTAAATGATATTTCGCAAAGATCCAATTTACTTACGGAAAAGCTTCATGGGTATATTTTAGATAAGGATGAATCCTACCTAAAAGACTATCGAAAAGAAAAGCTAAAGCTTATTAAGGACCAAAAGAGGCTTTATAAAGTAATCAATACGAATGAGATTACGCTTACAAATTATAAAAATATGATTGATAGTTTTTTGGATGAAGGGGATGCCACTGTTGGTGCATTTAAGCAGGACGAGATTAATCAATATTCGGGTCATTTTAATGAAGTATTGAAAATAAACTCATTTCTTCAAGAAAGCACTCTTGCACTATTAAATAATAAACTGACGGACTATCAAAAATTATATGATCAAATGGAGAAGCAAAACCATTATTATAAGCTCATGTCGATTTCCCTTTTTGCGGCTGCTTTTTTTCTAAGCACTTTGTTAGCATTATGGATTTCCGGCGGTATTACGAAGCCAATTAGATTGTTATCACATGCAGCTAAGGAGATTTCAATTGGAAACTTAGCAGGTGAGGATATAAAAATTACCACAAAGGACGAACTTAAGCCATTAACAGAAACCTTTAACCAAATGCGTACGAACCTTAGACAGCTCGTAACGGAAATCAAACAACAAGGGGAGTTGGATAAGTTATTAAAAGAATTGGAGTTAAAGAGTCTCCAAAATCAAATCAATCCTCATTTCCTATTCAATACATTGAATGCGGTTTCAAAAATGGCCTATTTGGAAGAAGCGGAACAGACTACAAGATTAATAGAAGCTGTTGCTGCCATACTAAGATATAACTTGAGTGATTTCGACAAGGCCTCAACGCTAAGAGAAGAAGTGAGAATTGTTCAAGAGTATTTTTATATCCAACAAACACGTTTTGGGGAACGGATTCAATTTGTGACCGACATCGAGGATGATTGTTTAGATATTGAAATCCCTAGTTTAATCTTACAGCCATTAATTGAGAATGCATTCATGCATGGGGTTGAATCCTACGAAGAAAATGGGATCATCCGTCTTCATATATACAGGCATAATCATCAGATTTACGTCGAAGTCATTGATAACGGTACGGGAATGGAAGATACCACCAAGAATAGATTGCTCAAATATGTAGAATGTATCGAACCAGAAGAAAGATACGAAGCTGAAAAATCAAAAGGTCAGTCAACGGGTATTGGTGTGAAAAATGTGGTAAGAAGGCTGCAGCTCTTTTATCAGAGAAATGACATTGTTGAAATTGAATCAGAAGTAGACCATGGAACCAATTTTAGACTTACGATTCCTGATGTTACCAAAGGGGGAAAAGGCCTTGTTGAAAATTCTTATTGTGGATGATGAAGTCTTGGAGCGGACGGCATTAACGAAGATCATTAACCGTTCATCCATGGACGTAATTGTCATTGGAGAAGCCCCTAATGGAAGAAAGGCAATTGAAATGGCCACGGAACATCGGCCAGATATCATTTTTATGGATATAAAAATGCCGGGAATAGATGGTGTTCAAGCCGTCAAAGCGATAAAAAAAATCGACCCTGGCATTCGGTTTATTATGGTTTCCGCCTTTAATACGTTCGAATATGCAAAGGAAGTAATGCAGCAGGGGGTTAAAGAATACATCTTAAAACCCAGCAGAAAACAAGATATTCTTGCGGCTTTGGACCGCGTTTCTGGTGACATCTTGGAGGAGAGTAAACAGCGGGAAGAGCAGCAAAATTTGCGGGTAAACCTGGACCGTGCGGTATCGATCGCCCAAAAAGAATGGGTATCGAATGTATTAGTGAATCAAGTTCAGGATATCACCTTTGATGAATGGGGCCAGCTGCTTGGGGTTGAGATTACTTCAGGATATATCATGCTTTTCTCTCTACGGCCACGGGGCATGACGGAACTTGCAGCAGTTGAAAAACAGAACTGGTATTTGTGGCTTAAGGATACCCTTAATTCTATCGTGATGAAACAAGAAATGATGGTTGGGCCGTTAACTGACGCACAGGTACCTGTTTTATTCCTCTGTAAAAAAACAACGGAAAAGGTCCAATTTAAAACCAATGCGCAGGCGGTCATCGATGGTCTGAACAGTCTTTTTGAAAAGAAATACTTGGATGCGGAACTAAGGATTGGAGTCGGTCTTCCCTACAACCATGCACATGAACTAAATAAATCCTATCATGACGCGCTAACGGCCCTGCATCACCTTGTAAAAACTCCAAATCGAAAATATTTATTTGCAGTTAAACAAGGATCTACTGAGCTCCCTTCTCAATCAGGGGTGTTAGAGATTGAGAAGAAACTATTAGAAGCTGTCCGGCAGGGAGATGTCAATCAAGTCTTGGTCATTTTTGAATCGTTTGCAACGATGCTGGCAGATGATAAGAAAATAAAAGGGTCACTAGTTAAAAAGTCATTTGATGAATTGTTTATTCTCGTTTCCCGAATGCTCCATGATTTAGGTATAAGCTATGAACGAACACCTACAGTGGAAGAGTCTGAGGATATTATGGCAATTTTTGAAAAAGGAAAGGCCCATTTATTAGCCGTCGTTCATCATGTCCAGGTGTGGCGAAACAATCACGCTAAGGGCATGCTCCATAAGGCAAAGGAATATATCGAAAACCATTATGCTGCTTCGATTACATTGGAATTAGTGGCAGAATATGTGGAGCTTAGTCCCTATTATTTTAGCAAATTATTTAAAGATCGTTTTGGGATGACCTTTATTGATTATGTGACGGAAATAAGAATCCAGCATGCCAAGGCTGAAATGGTTGACCCAGGAAAAAGCTTGAAGGAAATATGCTATTCGATTGGCTATAAGGATCCAAACTATTTTAGCCGCGTGTTTAAAAAGCATACAGGCTTATCGCCAACAGAATTTCGCAAAGTAACAGTAGGTTAATATTATTTCTCTAATGAGATCAATCCGTCGTAGTGGATTGATCTCATTTTTTGACATAAAAAATAAAGCGTTTGCAAAAAAATCTAGGTAATCACAAATTAATGCTAGACTTTTGTCCTATTGAATCGAATGCCCTCATGCTAACATAAGTGTAAGGGCTTACGCCAAGGTTAAGTGGAGCGGTTCTGCTGCCTTACCAGAGTCTTTACTAAATAGTAAAAGGAGAATGACAACATGTTTAAAAAGAAAAAAGGTTTAATTCTATCTTTAACAGTTGCATCTAGTATTCTATTAGCAACAGGATGCAGTGATTCAACAAGCGGTACAGATTCTGGAAAAGGCAAGGACAACAGTCTTCCAGCAGTTGGTGCAACTATTTACAAATTTGATGACAACTTCATGTCCTATGTTCGCCGTGCAATGGAGACTTCAGCAAAAGATAAAGTAAAGCTAATGCTAAATGACTCGCAAAACGACCAAGCAAAACAGATTGAACAAGTTGATACCCTAATTGCTAAAGGAGCAAAATCTCTAGCAATTAACCTGGTTGATCCAAAAGCAGCGCAAACAATTGTGGACAAAGCAAAAGCAAAAGATCTTCCGGTTATTTTCTTTAATAAAGAGCCTGATGCAAGTGTATTAAAAGGCTATGATAAAGCTTACTATGTTGGAACAACATCATCTGAATCAGGTGTACTTCAAGGTGAACTAATTGCAAAAGCTTGGGAAGCTAACAAAGATAAATATGACAAAAACAAAGATGGCAAGCTTCAATACGTATTACTAAAAGGTGAGCCAGGACACCCAGATGCAGAAGCTCGTACAAAATTTGCAGTGGACACTGTCAAAGAAAAAGGGATTCAAGTGGAAGAATTAGCTATGGATACAGCGATGTGGGATGCAATGAAAGCAACTGAAAAAATGGATGCTTGGCTTGCAAAATACAATGACAAAATCGAATTCGTTATTGCCAACAACGATGGTATGGCATTAGGTGCAATTGCATCTCTTGAAAAAGCAGGCTACTTCTCCGGAGACAAGTTCATGCCTGTTGTAGGTGTTGACGCGATTCCAGAAGCACTTGAAATGATTGAAAATGGTAAAATGGTTGGTTCAATCTTAAATGATGCGAAAAACCAAGGTAGCGCCACTATTCAGCTAGCAGCAAATGCAGCAAATGGCAAAGATGTATTAGACGGAACTGAGTGGAAGCTAGACGATAATAAAGCAGTTCGTGTTCCTTACATTGAAGTAACAAAAGATAATATCCAAGTTGGTAGAGACGCTTATAAGTAAGAAAAGCAGAAGCGCCTTGTCCAGGGGCTGGAATCAGCCCTTAGGCGCTCTTCGAACGAAGGAAAAGAGGTCGCTTTTCTTTCGTTCGGAGTAAGACTCCAAATATTTGGAGCTGGATACCGCAAAAAAATTATTACTCTCTTTAAAAGTTTGAGAAGCATCCTATGGAGCTCTCATCCTTTTTTAAATGGTTTCAGAGGAGGTTCGCTCATGTCAGAATCAAGTTCTACTAATTTACTAGAAATGCTTAATATAACCAAAAGGTTCCCAGGGGTACTTGCTTTAGACAATGTTTCCCTAAAAGTAAAGCCTGGATCGGTGCATGCCTTAATGGGCGAAAACGGTGCAGGAAAATCGACGTTAATGAAATGCTTATTCGGCATTTATTCGATGGATGAAGGCAAAATTCTCTTTGGTGGGAAAGAAGTTTCCTTTGCCAATTCGAAGCAAGCCCTCGAAAACGGAGTTTCCATGGTACACCAAGAACTAAATCAGGTACGTCAACAGAATGTTATGGACAATATTTGGCTGGGGCGTTATCCGAAAAAGGGCATTTTCATCGATGAAAAGAAAATGTACGAAGATACAGCGGCTATTTTTAAAAGTCTTGATATCAGTATTAATCCACGCAGTAAGGTGAGCACGCTTTCTGTTTCCGAAATGCAGATGGTGGAAATTGCAAAAGCTGTTTCCTATCATTCTAAAATTATAGTAATGGACGAACCAACCTCCTCTCTAACAGAGACGGAAGTAAATCATCTGTTCAGAATCATCAAAAGGCTTCAAAGTGAGAACGTTGCGATTATCTATATTTCACACAAAATGGAGGAAATCTTAAAGATTTCTGACGAAGTAACGATCATGCGTGATGGTCAGTATATAGCAACAAAAAGTTCGAAGGACCTAACAACCGATGAAATTATTAAATTGATGGTAGGACGTGACCTTTCACAACGGTTCCCTGAAAAAATAAACAAACCAGGTGAATTAATATTGAAAGTATCTGATTTGACTGCAGAAACACGGCCTTCTTTTTCTAATGTCGGCTTCGAGTTAAGAAAAGGCGAAATCTTAGGTATTGCCGGATTGGTTGGCTCGAAACGTACCGAGGTGGTGGAAGCATTATTTGGAATGAGGGCGCTAACATCAGGAACGATTGAATTAAATGGTAAGGTAGTTAAAAACCATTCACCGCAGCAAGCCATCAAAAATGGCTTTGCCCTTGTGACGGAGGAAAGAAGATCAACCGGTATTTTCCCAGAACTAAGCATTAGCTTTAACTCGATCATTTCTAACATGAAGCAATATAAAACAAAAAGCGGATTCTTATCTGACCGCAAAGTCGCCGATGATACCCAGTGGGTAATTGACTCCATGAAGGTAAAGACACCTTCTCAAAAGACATCGATTGGAAGTCTATCAGGTGGTAACCAACAGAAGGTAATTATTGGCCGTTGGCTGCTAACAAAACCAGATATTTTATTGCTAGATGAACCAACTAGGGGTATTGATGTCGGGGCAAAGTTTGAAATTTATCAGCTCATTAACCAATTAGCTGCGGAAGGAAAAGGAATTATCATGATTTCTTCCGAAATGCCTGAGCTTTTGGGTGTAACAGACCGAATTTTAGTCATGAGTAATGGAAAAGCAGCTGGAATTGTGGAGACTGCCAAAACATCTCAAGAAGAAATTATGCAATTAGCAGCTTTGTACTAGGAGGAATGGATATGAATACTCAAGCATCAAAAAAATCAAGCGTATCAAAATGGCTTGTTGATAACGTAATTTATGTAGTTTTAATCCTTCTTGTTGTCGGGATTGTCGCTGCTTCTCCGGACTTCTTATCGATGACAAACTTAATTAATATCTTAAGTCAATCATCCTCACGTATTATTATCGCACTTGGGGTAGCAGGTATCTTAATTACTGCAGGTACCGACCTTTCAGCTGGCCGGATGGTTGGACTTGCAGCCGTCATATCAGCCTCGATGTTGCAAGCAGGGGATTATGCATATAAAATGTATCCAAACCTGCCGGAATTACCGTTAATTGTTCCGATTGTCATTGCGATGGTAGCAACAGGTATCATTTCAGCATTAAACGGTGTCATTGTAGCAAAATTTCACGTTCCTCCATTCATTGCTACCTTAGGTATGATGATTGGTGTTTACGGACTAACTTCGATTTATTTTGACCGCCCGCCATATGGTGCGCAGCCAATTGGTGGATTAAGCCAAGCCTTTACAACTTTTGCGCAACGCGGAATAAAAATTGGCCAATATGAATTTCCATATCTCATTATTTATGCCATTGTAGTATCACTTATCATTTGGGTGATTTGGAATAAAACACAGCTAGGTAAAAATATGTACGCCATTGGTGGAAACCCAGAAGCTGCTAAGGTTTCCGGAGTAAACGTAGCAAGAAATCTGATTATCATCTACACAATCGCAGGTCTTCTATACGGCTTAACAGGGACGCTGGAAGCTGGACGTGTAGGTAGTGCAACAAACAACACAGGTAATATGTATGAACTAGATGCAATCGCAGCCTGCGTAGTCGGCGGTGTATCACTATCAGGTGGAATTGGAACCGTCCCTGGTGTTATCACAGGGGTACTGATTTTCCAAGTCATCAACTACGGATTAGCCTTCCTTGGCGTAAGCCCATACATTCAATTCATCGTAAAAGGCTTAATCATCATCGTCGCAGTAGCCTTTGACATGCGCAAACACGCAAAGAAAAAATAAGTAGATCAGTATTAAATTTGGTGCCTGACACCTTTTTATATTTTGTGATGTTACTAATACATACAAACTATAAAACAATTTGTAAGAAAGATTTGATGTTTTGTCTAATGACAGGCCTTAGCAGTGGTGTATAATTAAATTGTTGTCTGAATATTTGCTTAAATTTAATATTAGGCTTACTTTGGGTCCCAGAACAGCTTAAAAATCAAAAGTCCGCAAATTTCTGTTTTTATCCTCCACGAGATTTTTAACATTGAATTATGCACTTAATCTCAGATAAAAAAGGGGAGTGTTTAATCATGCAACGACAAAAATTATTAATTAATGGAGAAAGACTGAAGACGACATTGGAACAATTTGCAAACTTTGGCCGGACAGAAAACAATGGGGTCACAAGGTTGTCCTTATCCAAGGAAGATATCCGGGTAAGGGATTACTTCCGTTCTTGCTGCGAGGAATTAGGGTTGACAGTCAAGGTTGATGATATGGGCTGCATGTATGCGACACTGGCTGGAACAGAAGATAAGCCTCCAATTCTTATTGGATCCCATTTGGATTCGGTGAAAAAAGGCGGCCGTTTCGATGGTGTCTTAGGGGTAGTGGCTGGTTTAGAAGTGGTTCGAACGTTTGTCGAGAATCAAATTAAACCACAAATTCCGATCACGATTGTTAACTTTACGAATGAAGAAGGTGCCAGGTTTGAACCTTCGATGATGGCATCGGGGGTCCTTTCAGGCAAATTTGAAAAGTCTGCTATGTTAAAAAAGGTAGATTCAGAGGGAGTTACTTTTGGGGAGGCTTTAAAGTCGAGCGGGTACGAAGGCGATGTGGAGAATCGATTGAAAGAGGCATCGGCCCTTTTAGAGCTCCACATTGAACAAGGCCCAATCCTTGAAAAAGAAGCATTCTCAATCGGTGTCGTCGAATGTGTGGTGGGAATGGCTTGCTATGAGATTGAAGTAACAGGGGAATCTGACCATGCCGGCACAACGCCAATGAAGATGAGAAAAGATGCCTTGTTTGCTACAAATAATTTAATCAATGAAATCCGCAGGCGGTTAGGAGTTTTAGATGAAGATTTAGTCTTCACGATTGGCAGAGTAAACGTGTACCCAAGCATCCATACGGTCATTCCGAACAAGGTGGTCTTTACTCTTGAAGCACGTCACAAGGACATGGAAATTGTCCGTACGGTAAAAAACTTCATCGAAGCACTTCCGAATTTAACCTCGTTAAATGAAGGTTGTGAGGTTAAAACAACAAAATTATGGGAGCGGGACACCGTTTGGTTCGAACCTGAAATTTGCCAGCGTTTAGAAGAATCGGCACAGTCGCTCGGGTATTCTAATAGAAGAATGGTCAGCGGTGCCGGCCATGATGCCCAATTCATTGCGAGCTTCGTTCCTGCGGCCATGCTATTTGTTCCTAGTATTAACGGCAAAAGCCATTGTGAAGAAGAGTTAACCACTTGGGAAGATTGCGAAAAAGGGATTAATGTTTTATTAGATACGGTTTTAACGATGTTAGTAAAATAGTTTTTAATTAAATAAGCTAGCTTTAAAGGGACCTTTCCGTGATGCGGAAAGGTCTCTTTATCTTTACATATTGGTGCCTAGGGGCCTATTAGATTTCTTTCTTTAAAATAGAAGTGAATAGATACAATATGAAAAAGTAGTGGTAGTAAAGCTATTGGCGACAAAAGTCAGAAAAAAACAGTGAAAAGTGACTCCAATGAAGGCTATTGGCGACAAAAGTCAGAAAAAAACAGTGAAAAGTGACTCCAATGAAGGCTATTGGCGACAAAAGTCAGAAAAAAACAGTGAAAAGTGTCTCCAATGAAGGCTATTGGCGACAAAAGTCAAAAAAAAAACAGTGAAAAGTGTCTCTAAGGAGTGTTGATAGTGAGTTCATAAGCTTATCCTATCCTTCCTCCTAAAAATCAACAATAAACCAAATCAAATCACGTTTTCAAAATTCCTGTATTGTAAAATATACCAATAAAGTGTAAAATTACACTATAAGTAATTTACGGAGTAACTACTTTATTGGTAAAAAGGAGCGAGCATATGGGGAAAAAGGTAAAGTTCATATTATTGTATTTTGGGATTGTACCGCTTGTAGTTTCATTTGGAGAATTAGCAATACTGATGGAGTTTGATCATATCCTTTTAGCGTTATTGCCTGTCTTGATTTTCTTCGGATGCCTTGCTGGGTTTCTAGCTAGTAAACAGCTCCTTAAGCAGGCCAACTTGAAAGACTATCTGATCCTTGTCCTTGTTCCTCTTGCCTATACAGCAGTACTGTGGGCTGTATTTATGCTGATTAGCAACGGGTTTTACGGAGCTGATGCTTGGTTGTTTTATAGTATTTTTCATCTGGCATTCGCACCAATCTATTTTATGGCCATCCTTTTGGGGGAAGGAAGATTATTTCTTTGGGCACCGTTCGCCTATGAGCTTTCCTTTGTTTTAGGAGTATTGTTTGCCGTGTTGAAAAGGAGGACGCGCCCAGCCTTTAATAGAAAACAATTGCAGTCTGTTGTGATGGTGTTTGTGCTTGCAATGGGTACGGGTGCGGCTGTTCAATGGCACCGTAATCAAACGGTCCTGCCATCGTATGGTTTTAAATATGGAGGGGGATATTCTAGTACGGATCTCTATCTTTATGATGTTAACAACCCAGATAATATCCTGCCAAAGCTGAAAACTGCCTCAACCTATACAATCAAAAACCCGAGTGAAATGCCTATTTTAGATGGAGCGGAAGCGGCGTTCCCGGTTTATTCTGCCTTTGCCAATGCAGCCTATGAAAATATCGAAAAGGTTTATCAAGAATACGGGGAGGTCGTCACCTTCACCAATACGATTTATGCTTATGAACGGCTTTTAACAGGAGATGTCGATATATACTTTGGAGCAGAGCCATCGAAAGAACAGCAGCAAATGGCGAAAGAGGCAGGAAAAGAACTGGTTATGACTCCGATTGGTAAGGAAGCGTTTGTCTTCTTTGTTAATCCCGACAATAAGATTGATAGCTTAGCCGTTTCAGAGATTAAAGACATCTACTCGGGAAAAATAAAAAACTGGTCAAAATTCGGCGGCAAGAACGAAAAAATTATTGCCTTTCAGCGCCCCGAAAATTCAGGAAGCCAAACACTGTTGGAGAAAATAATGGGCGATACGCCAATTATGAAGCCTCTGAAAGAAGATGTACCTGAAGGGATGGGCGGGATTATTGAACAGGTTGCTGATTACCGAAACTACGACAACTCGATTGGTTTTTCATTTCGTTTCTTTGCAACCGGAATGAAGGCGAACACTGACATTAAACTACTTGCCATTAATGGGATTGAACCAACTCCTGAAAACATCGCGAGCGGTAAATACCCATTCACCGCCTCCCTTTACGCAATCACAGTGAGGGACAACAAAAAAGTGCGAACAGTCCAACCATTCCTTGAATGGATGCAGGGGCCACAAGGGCAGGGGCTCGTTGAAGAGATTGGCTATATTAGAGTTGGTAAGAAATAGGGTGTAAAATAGGGTGTCAGGCACCGTCCGTGGACACTTCGTCGATTTGTCCACCCGATCTGGACACTTACCGTTAATTTATAGGAAGTATATTATTGTTTGGACAAAAAGTGAGGGGCATTTGGATGCACTTCGCTTTTTATTTTGCTCTTTGTAATTTTGATTTTCAAAAAACTTCGGACATCGCCTTAAGGGACTCTATTTTTGGCACACTTCTTGCATATTAAATGAGTGTAACTAACACTAATTTCATTTAATTCTTTCAGGAGGTGCGTTGTAGTGAATAAAATTATTTCAATAGAGGAAATTTCCTCCATTCTGACAGATGGAATGACCATTATGGCAGGTGGGTTTATGGGGGTAGGTACACCACAAGAACTGGTAACTGCCCTGCTTGAAGCAGATGTGAAGGATTTAACGCTAATCGCAAATGACACCGCTTTCATCGAAACGGGTGTAGGACCATTAATTGTAAACAAACGAGTAAAAAAGGTAATTGCATCACATATTGGCACAAACCCTGAAACCGGCAAACAAATGATTGAAGGTGAACTGGATGTGGAACTAGTTCCCCAGGGGACACTTGCTGAACGTGTTCGTGCCGGAGGGTCTGGCCTTGGCGGAGTGTTGACTCCCACCGGTGTTGGAACTGTTGTCGAAGAAGGCAAAGAAAAAATCATCGTCGATGGCCGTGAATATTTACTCGAAAAACCGCTTCGCGCTGAAGTTGCCATTCTTAAAGCATTTAAAGCAGATAAAGCTGGCAATTTGATTTATCATCGTTCGGCCCGGAATTTTAACCCATTGATGGCCTTAGCAGCAGATCTCGTGATTGTTCAAGTAGAACAAATCGTTGAAGTTGGAGAAATTGACCCGGATGAAGTAATGACACCAGGAATCTTGGTCGATAAAATTTTCATTCAGGGAGGTAGTCGATAATGATAAATACGCTAGTGAATCCAAAACAAGTGATCGCTGCTCGTGTTGCGAAGGAATTGCAAGATGGAGATGTAGTTAACCTGGGGATTGGACTGCCGACTATGGTCCCAAACTACCTGCCTGAAAATGTTAACGTCATTCTCCAATCTGAAAATGGATATATCGGACTCGGGCCTGTAGACGGAGATATTGATCCGGATTTGGTTAATGCGGGTGGGCAGCCTTCGGGTATTAATCCAGGAGGTGCGTTCTTCGACAGCCTTTTCTCATTCGAATTAATCCGAGGAGGACATGTGGACGTAACGGTCCTTGGAGGATTAGAGGTTGATGCAAAAGGCAACCTTGCTAACTGGATGGTTCCTGGAAAAATGGTGCCTGGTATGGGTGGAGCAATGGATTTAGTTACTGGAGCCAAGAAAGTTATTGTAGCAATGGAACATATGGCCAAAAACGGATCATCCAAAATATTAGAACAATGTCGATTGCCTTTGACTGGAAAGGGCGTAGTGGACCTGATTGTGACGGAACTAGCGGTCTTTCGTGTAACAGCTGAAGGATTGGTGCTGGAGGAACTTCAAGATGGTGTCGAACTTGATACCGTTAAGGAAAAAACAGAAGCTGCGTTTACGATCAATCCAGCTATTTTAAAAGCAAAAAACGGTTAATTAATACGGAAAGTGTTCAATTTTTTGCAAATAAAGCAACCTACAACTTATTAGTACAGGAGGGAAAGGTTATGCGTGATGTTGTGTAAGTGCTGTTCGTACAGCGATTGGTAGTTTTATGGGGGCATTAAGTAACACCCCCGCCCCAGAATTAGGTGCGATTGTGATCAAAGAAGCCTTAAATCGTGCAGGTGTAACCGGTGAACAAGTGGATGAAGTCAAAATGGGAAACGTGCTTCAAGCTGGTCTTGGTCAAGGTCCTGCCCGTCAAGCTTCCATCAAAGCGGGTTTGCCAATTGAAGTTTCTTCGATGGCGCGGCTGCCCTAGTTCTGAAGATAGAAAATGAAAAGTAAATCGAGTTTCATAGATTCCGAGGGATTAGGCATTTATCAAATGCTGTTAAAGCCAGTGTTTTAAATAAATCGATTCCGGAAAAACGGAAAATTCCGGATTTTCGGAATCCAATCGCACTGAATTTTCCGAATTTGCGGAATCATAAACGAGAGTATAAAGGGTGGTTTTTGGTAACGTATAGTTATAAACTATTAATTTAGTATAATACTTGTATGATAATAAAGAAAATTTAAATTTTTGAGAAATTAATAACCGATTTTGGCACGGAACTTGCATTTTTTTAAGTGAACTTTATCCTGTAAACGCTTACCTAGAGGATGCTGAAGCTCATACAAAAAGTAAAAAGGGGGATTTAAATGCAATTATTTATTATTCTTTTGTCACTTGGGCTCTTAATGTTTGTTGCCTACCGAGGATTTTCTGTTATCTTATTTGCACCGATCTGTGCACTTTTAGCTGTTGTACTTGTTGACCCAAGCCATGTTTTACCGTTCTTTTCCGGTGTGTTCATGGAAAAAATGGTGGGATTCATTAAATCATACTTCCCAGTGTTCCTATTAGGAGCCATTTTTGGAAAAGTAGTTGAAATGTCAGGGATTGCAGAATCCATCGCTAAGACGATTGTCCGTCTGCTTGGTGCAAAACGTGCGATGCTAACCATTGTATTATTAGGCGCCATATTAACATATAGCGGTGTAAGCTTATTCGTAGCTGTATTTGCAATTTACCCATTTGCTGCTCAAATGTTCAGGGAAGCGAATATTCCTAAACGCTTAATTCCAGGAACGATTGCACTTGGTGCGTTCACGTTCACTATGGATGCCCTGCCGGGAACACCGCAAATTCAAAACGTTATACCAATTCAATTCTTTAAAACAGATATTTATGCGGCACCAACACTTGGAATTATCGGGGCTATTTTTGTCTTAACTCTAGGGCTGCTTTATCTAGAGATTAGAAGGAAAAAGGCAGCAAAAGCAGGGGAAGGTTATTATGGATTTGAAGCCGAAACTGCGGCTGCATTGGATTTAGCTGAATCAAATCAAAAGGACGTAACCGTTCCAGATTTAACGACACATCAATCTGTTTTAAAGCAAATATTAGCGTTTGTACCGCTTGTGCTGGTAGCTGTTTCAAATAAATTATTCATTACCTACATACCAAAATGGTACCCGAACGGTTTTGATTTTTCTGCGATTGGCTTAAAAGCATATACAGTAGATGTTCCTACTGTTGCAGCTATCTGGGCCATTGAAATGGCCTTAGTCGTGGGGATCGTCACGTCACTTGCCTTCGATTGGAAACGTGTGACAGTAAACTTTAAAGAAGGACTAAACCTCAGTATTGCCGGAGCATTGCTTGCAACGATGAATACGGGTGCCGAATACGGTTTTGGCGGTATTATTTCCTCACTTCCAGGATTTGCAAAAATCAGTGACGGGATTTCTAGTACCTTTACGAATCCACTTGTTAACGGTGCTGTTACTACAAGTTCACTAGCAGGTATTACTGGCTCTGCCTCTGGTGGTATGGGTATTGCCTTAGGCGCGATGGCTGATAAATACAATCAGGCAATTACTGCGGCTAATATTCCACCAGAGGTTATGCACCGTGTTGTCGCCATGGCATCCGGTGGTATGGATACACTTCCACATAACGGTGCCGTCATTACCTTGCTCGCGGTTACAGGATTAACACACAAACAATCGTACCGCGACATTTTCGCCGTAACAGTGATTAAAACAATAGCCGTTTTCTTTGTGATTGGTCTTTACACTTTATTTGGGATTATCTAAAGACATTGCGCGTAAATATAGAAGAATAGTTGTCTAGTTATAAAGGAGGATTCTCGTATGACCAAGTCATTAGAAGGAAAAACAGCATTTATTACAGGGTCTGCAAGTGGGATTGGATTAGAAATCGCGAAGGCGTTTGCACAAGAAGGCGCTAAGGTTGTGATCTCAGATCTAAATGCTAGTAAAAGCGAAGAAGTGGCTGCTGAATTAAGGGAGCAAGGATTTGAAGCATTATCGGCGCCATGTGATGTGACCGACGAGGAAGCATTTAAAAATAGTCTTCAGTCAGCTTATAAAGCATATGGCAGTATTGATATTTTAGTCAATAATGCAGGAATGCAGTTTGTATCACCAATTGAGGAATTTCCCACTGAGAAATTTGAATTACTGGTAAAAATCATGTTAACCGCCCCATTTATTGGGATTAAAAATGTATTCCCAATCATGAAGAAACAAGGCTTTGGAAGAGTAATCAATATGGCTTCCATTAATGGTGTGATCGGGTTTGCTGGCAAGGCTGCCTACAATAGTGCCAAACACGGTGTCATTGGTTTGACAAAGGTTGCAGCATTGGAAGGTGCAGCAGACGGAATCACCGTAAATGCTTTATGTCCTGGTTACGTGGATACACCACTAGTAAGAAACCAATTGGGAGATTTGGCTAAAACAAGAAATGTCAGCTTAGACAGTGTAATTGAAGAAGTACTCTTCCCGCTGGTTCCACAAAGAAGGCTATTATCCGTAACAGAAATTGCTGATTATGCGGTCTTTTTAGCAAGTGATAAAGGAAGAGGCGTTACAGGTCAAGCAGTTATTCTAGATGGCGGCTACACTGCTCAATAATTCCAAATAGAGAATCCTATTCGATTGATCGAATAGGATTTTATTATTCTATGAAAATGCTCCCAGTCGCTCAAACAAACGTCTACGTTTGGTATAATTTTAATATCTAATGTGCAAAGGTGGGAAAAGAATGTACCAAGGATTTGAGAAGATCCCCCAAAATTGGCATGAACAAATGATTCATCTATTAGCGGAACGAATCGTAGTCGTCGATGATAATGGTATTATTCTTTATATAAATGAGGCGTATTGCCAGTTTTTAGGAACGACGATTAAAGATGCGGTCAACCGGCCTGTACAGGATGTCATCGAAAATACCCGCATGCACATCGTTGCCAAAACAGGACAAAAAGAGCTTGCTGCTCTTCATCCGATTAATGGAAGTGAAATGATAGCAAACCGTTTCCCAATTATTGAGGATGGTAAAATCGTCGGAGCGGTGGGAACAGTCATGTTTCGTTCCCCTGAGGAATGGCGAATGTATAGAACAAAAATACAGGGTCTAGTAGAAGAATTAAAGTACTATAAAACCAAACTTGAAAAAGAGCTGAAAAGTAAGTACAAATTCAATGATTTAATTGGAAAAAGCTCTACTTTTCTAGCAACCAAAAAACTAGCAGAAAGAATATCAGGAAGCAACTCATCCGTTTTACTAATCGGCGATTCTGGAACAGGCAAGGAATTATTCGCTCATGCCATTCATAATAGCAGCATGCGTGCCTCCTTACCCTTTGTTGCGATCAATTGTGCTTCAATACCTGAACATTTACTAGAATCGGAACTGTTTGGTTATGATGACGGTGCGTTTACAGGAGCAAAGAAAGGCGGAAAGAAGGGGCAGTTCGAAATTGCCAACAATGGTACACTTTTTCTAGATGAAATAGGCGACATGCCACTTTCGATGCAAAGTAAGCTTTTGAGGGTGCTGCAGGAAAAAGAGATTCAGCGAGTCGGAGGTCAAAAGTCTATTACAGTAGATGTGCGAATCATTGCAGCAACACACCGGGATTTAGAGATGCTGGTGGAAGAAGGAAAGTTTCGTCAGGATTTGTATTATCGATTAAATGTCATCAAAATAGAAATTCCCCCTCTTAGAGAACGAAAAGAGGATATTCCGCTAATCTCTCAAAGCTTATTGAAGAAGTTAGAGGGGAAATTTTACCGCAAAGGAATTGAGCTATCTACTGTGGTAGAAGAGAGACTAATGGAGCATTCATGGCCGGGAAACATCCGGGAACTTGAGAATGTCTTGGAACGATCCATCAATGTTCTGGATGGGAAAACGATTGAAATGGTCCACCTGCCATTATACTTACGTGACATGGAACCGGATTTTGTTAAGGGAGCTAATACCCAGAATCTTGAGACGACGCCAAAACCGCTATTACCGATTTTCTCATTAAAAGAAACACTTGCTCATGCCGAGAAGAAAGCCATTTTAAATGCATTAGAGGTGACAAATGGCAATAAGCAGGAGGCTGCTAAACTACTGGAAATTGGGAAAACTAGTTTCTATGAAAAATGTAAATTGTATGCTATTAGATAGTAACAATAATTAATTTGGGACTTCATTTCCAACTCGAAAAGAGTAGGTGGAAGTAAGTCGATCTTGTTAGGGTGTCAGGCACCAGCCGTGGACAAATGTCCACGGCTGGTGCCTGACACCCTTTTTTAAGCTATTCTTATTGGCAGTTCATATTCAATTCATATATTCTTTGTATAATCGAGTTTGTAATTGAGAATGTAGACTTGAAATTAACGTGACCTTTAGAAGGGATGTAAATATATATGACGGAAGTGAAGATTGAGAAGGGCTGGCGCCAATTTATTCGATTGGTTCAGCATACCAATCCATCTAAATTGCTCCTTGGTATCGCTCTTTTATTAAGTGTAGGTACCACAATAGTGGGGCTATTGGTCCCGCTGTTTACAAAAAATCTTATTAATGATTTTTCGATTAGTTCTTTAAGTACGGGTAGGATTATTCTTCTTGTTACTGCGCTTTTACTACAAGCAGTGGCTAGCGGGATATCCATCTATTTATTAAATCATCTCGGCCAATCAGTTGTGGCCGGGATTCGAGACAGTTTATGGAAAAAGCTGCTCGTCTTACCGGTACCGTTTTATGATGAAAATCAAACCGGCGAAACCGTCAGTAGAATGACCAATGATACAGCCGTGGTCAAAGGATTAATTACCGATCATCTCGCAAATTTCCTATCAGGAACCATTTCCATCATTGGTTCGATTGTTGTTTTGCTGCTATTGGATTGGAAAATGGCTTTGCTCATGTTTATAGCACTGCCTCTTGCAGCAGTAATATTAATGACACTTGGAAGAAAGATGCATCAGGTATCAAAAGGGATGCAAACCGAAACAGCACGTTTTACCTCAGTTCTCCAGCAAGTTTTATCAGAAATACGATTAGTCAAAGCTTCCAACGCCGAGGCTATCGAGTATAAGAATGGTAAAAACGGGATCACCCAATTGTTTCAATATGGGTTGAAAGAGGCGAAGATTCAAGCATTAATCACACCCCTGATTGGTTTAGTGATTATGGTATTACTAGTTGTCATTCTAGGTTACGGTGGAATGAGGGTATCATCAGGTGCATTAATGGCGGGTGATTTAGTTGCCTTTATTATGTATCTGTTTCAAATCGTCATGCCAATGGGACAATTAGCTGCCTTCTTTACCCAATTTCAAAAAGCAACCGGTGCCACAGAACGAATTATCGCCATCATGGATATGAACGAGGAAGAAGACCATTCGAATCAGGATGTTCATAATGTGAATCAATCGATCACTGTAGAGGATCTGAACTATTCTTATAAAAATGGGGAAGACGTACTTATGAATATTAGCTTTTCCGCAGAAGCAGGCAAGGTGACTGCGATTGTCGGTCCAAGCGGGAGCGGAAAAACGACCCTATTTTCTTTATTGGAGCGTTATTATCAACCGCAACAAGGCGCTATTCGTCTGGGGCAAGAACCGATTAATCAATTCTCCCTGTATTCCTGGAGAAGTCAAATTGGCTATGTATCACAGGAAAGCCCGATTGTTGTGGGAACGATTCGTGATAATATTTGTTACGGAATGGATAAAAAAATTGAGCAGGCAGATATCGAAAGGGTGGCAAAAATGGCCTATGCGGACCAATTTATTGCGGAACTGCCAAACGGGTATGATACAGAAGTTGGTGAAAGAGGAATAAAGTTATCGGGTGGGCAGCGTCAGAGGATTGCGATTGCTCGTGCCTTTTTAAGGGACCCCAAAATTTTAATGTTAGATGAAGCAACTTCCAGTCTTGATAGCAAATCAGAACGTGTTGTTCAACAGGCATTGCAAAATTTAATGAAGGGAAGAACCACCCTCGTAATTGCGCATCGTCTGTCAACGGTGATCGATTCTGATCAAATTATCTTTTTGGATAAAGGGAAAATTACCGGAAGCGGTACACATGAACAACTTTTAAGAACTCACTCCTTGTATCGTGAATTTGCTGAGCAGCAATTACGGATCAACGAACCTGCTTAATAGAAGGAAAGGAATGAGGATGAATGACAAAAGTTCTAATGGTCGATGATGATGCCAATATTCGCGAACTAATCCAACTTTTTTTAAAAAAAGAAGGGTTCGAACTTTATGAGGCATCAGATGGTGTAATGGCATTACAACTGATGGAAAAAGTAAAGATGGATTTAGCGATCATTGATATTATGATGCCAAATATGGATGGCTGGGAATTATGCAAAGAGCTGCGGGAATTTAGTGATATTCCCATCTTAATGCTGACCGCCAAAGGGGAAACAACACAAAAGCTGAAAGGATTCGAGTTGGGAGCGGACGATTATCTAGTTAAACCCTTTGACCCAATGGAGTTAACCGCTCGAGTTAAAGCATTATTAAAACGGTATAATATAACGGTTTCGCAAACGATTACGATTAATGAATTTAAATTGAATCGAAAAACACATGAAATTTCTTTTAAAAATAAGGAATATACGATTCCGTTGAAAGAATTCGAGCTGTTGTTTAAACTGGCCAGCTATCCTGGAAAAACGTTTTCACGAGAGGTGCTCATTGAAGACATTTGGGGCTATGACTATGAAGGAGACGAACGAACTGTCGATGTTCATATTAAAAGGTTAAGAGAGCGGTTTCCAGAAAGAGAATTCCCGTTCCGGATTCAGACGATTTGGGGATTAGGCTACCGCTTTGAGGTAAAATCATGAAGATTAAGCGCTTTTTTCAACATGTATTTGGGGTTGTCTTTTTCTTTGTATTTGTCTCTTTTGGTTTTTCAGCAGGTTATTTTATTGTCTCTGGCACTTATCGATTATTCGATTTTCATACATCCGATTACCTTCGTCATATGGCATCGGTAATTACTGGTTTATTGACGATGAGCTTAGTTGGTTTTCTTATATCTTTATTCACTCGTTCAAGGCGACGCAATCTCTTTCATGAAGTACTGGATGCTTTAAGTAGGATTTCTAAAGGTGATTTTAATGTATACCTCGATTTAAAGGCTGGTAAAAGAAATCAATTCACGAGTCTGATTGACCATATTAATCATATGGCTAAGCAATTAAAGCAGTTGGAAGAGATGCGGCAGGAGTTTATTTCTAATGTCTCACATGAAATTCAGTCGCCGCTGACGTCGATCATGGGTTTTGCAAGAGCACTTCAATATGGCCAGCTTTCGAGCGATGAAAGAAGTCATTATCTCAGTATTATTGAAACAGAAAGCAAAAGATTATCAAAATTAAGTGATAATCTTCTAAAACTAACTTCCCTAGAATCCAAGCATCATCCCTTTGAGCGACATAGCTATCGGTTAGACCAACAATTACGGACAATTATATTGGCCTGTGAACCACATTGGATTGAAAAGGAACTGGAACTGGATGTGTCCCTCGAGAAGGTCATCATCATTGCGGATGAAGATTTGATGAGCCAGGTATGGACCAATCTGATTCACAATAGTATTAAATTTACTCCCAAGCGCGGAAGTATTCGTGTCCATCTCCAGCAGGTCGATGACAAAACGATCGTGAAAATTTCCGATACGGGGATTGGCATCACGAAAAAAGATCAGATCCATGTTTTTGAACGATTCTACAAAGCAGATAAGGCAAGGGACCGGTCAAAAGGCGGCAGCGGTTTAGGACTCTCCATCGTAAAAAAAATCATCGAAATGCACGAAGGAACCATCTGTGTTGACAGCGAAGAAGGGAAGGGAACCACCTTCACCATTACACTATAAAAGCCATTTTTGTGTTGTTTTGGGTGTCAGGCACCGCTCGTGGACAAATGTCCACGAACGGTGCCTGACACCCTTTTTAAATTTATTGTTCTGATATACATAGGGAAAATCATATTTATAGGAAGATAAGTAAGTAATTTAGGTTATCTAACAATGGAGGAATGAGCGCTCGTGCCAATTGATTGGGATGAAAAGGATAGGATTTTTCATTTGTACAATGGCAAGATTAGTTATTTGATTCAAATTGTCCATGGTAAATATCCCGCTCATTTGTATTGGGGAAAGATGGTTAAGACGCTGCATCCTTCTTCCATTCTGGCGTTTAAAGGCAGGACTTTTTCGCCGACTACCGAACCTTCTCTTCCGCAATTTTCACTTGATACGCTACCACAGGAATATCCCGCTTTTGGGAACGGGGACTTTCGTTCGCCGGCTTATCAGATCCGTTCTGCTGACGGAACTACGGTAACGGACTTTGTCTTTGATTCTTATGAAATTTTTCAAGGAAAACATACGCTCGAGGGATTGCCGTCTGCTTATGTCGAGGATAATTCTGATGCTGAAACATTAGTGCTAACACTGGTAGATTCCATGCTTGGGATCGGGATGAATCTACATTATACAATTTATCGTGATTTTGATGTGATAACGAGATCGGTCTCCTTTGAGCATCTTGGCAGCCATGATGTGGAAATACATAAATGTATGAGTATGTCAGTCGACATTCATCAATCAGATTGGGATTGGCTGCACCTTTATGGAACATGGGGGCGTGAGCGTCACATTGAAAGGCAGCCACTTAACCACGGGATTCAAACGATTTCATCAGCTCGGGGTTCAAGCAGCCATCAACATAATCCTTTTGTTGCGCTGCTTTCAAAAGACACCAACGAAGAATATGGGGATGTATTTGGCATCAGTTTGGTCTACAGTGGGAATTTTCAAGCTTCCATCGAAGTGGATCCTTATCAAACTTCCAGACTTAGCATCGGCATAAATCCCTTTGATTTTACATGGGTGCTGCAGCCGGGGGAAACGTTTCAAACTCCTGAGGCTTTAATGGTTTATTCCTCGGACGGGCTTGGAGGAATGTCCAGGACTTATCATAAATTTCTGAGGGAAAGGGTTTGTCGAGGGGTATACCACGACAAAACACGCCCAATTCTCATTAATAACTGGGAAGCCACCTATTTTCATTTTAATGAAAAAAAACTTATCGACCTTGCGGATGCAGCAAAAGAGTTGGGCATTGAACTGTTTGTATTGGATGATGGCTGGTTTGGGCATCGTGACAATGATAAAAGTTCGTTGGGTGATTGGTTTGTTTTTAAGAAAAAACTTCCGAATGGTTTAAACGGATTGGCTGATTATATCCAAAAAAAGGGGATGCAATTTGGGTTATGGGTCGAGCCGGAAATGGTTTCTCCTGACAGTAATTTGTATCAGAAGCATCCCGAATGGTGTATCCATGTGCCGGGACGGAACCGAACACAGTCTAGAAATCAATTAATTCTTGATTTAAGCCGGGAAGACGTATGTAATTTTTTAATCGAAACGCTGACCGAAGTCTTTAGCAGTGCTAAGATCTCCTATGTGAAATGGGATATGAATCGAAATATGACGGAGGTGGGTTCGGCTGCGCTTCCACCTCATCGGCAAAAAGAAACCGCGCACCGTTATATGCTTGGCTTGTACCGAATTCTAGAAAAACTGACCGAACGATTTCCTAAGATTTTATTTGAAAGCTGTTCCGGAGGAGGCGGTCGCTTTGATCCTGGAATGCTCTATTATATGCCGCAAACCTGGACGAGTGATGATACTGATGCTGTTGAACGGCTTAAAATTCAATACGGAACAAGTCTCATTTATCCTGCCATTACAATGGGAGCACATGTATCAGATGTGCCGAATCACCAGGTCGGTAGAACCACACCGCTTTTAATGAGATGCCATGTGGCGATGGCTGCAAATTTGGGGTTTGAATTAAATATCGACAGGCTGAGTAGTGATGATAAGGAGGTGGTAATGGAGCAAATCAAACGATATCATCAAATCAAGGATATTGTCTGTTTTGGTGACTTATTCAGGCTGTTAAGTCCGTTTGATGGAATGGATTCGGCGTGGATGTATGTTTCACCGAATCAGGAAAGGGCTGCTGTTTTTTACTTTAAAACGTTGGCAACACCAAATCCACCGTTTTTTCGGCTGAAGTTGCGTGGGCTAAAGTCGGATGAGATGTATAGAGTAAATAGGGGAGAACAGGATTATGTGGGCGATGAGCTAATGAAAATTGGATTAATGCTGCCACTGATAAAAAGAGATTTTACCTCGATTATTTACCACATTGAAGCATTCGAAAAGTAATCAAATAAAAAATACGAGCATTACCTTATATATCTCAATTAAAATTCACAATTTTGACATGCCATCTACCTGTGCAAAAAAATATTTTTGGTATATGCTTAAGTAGAAAATATAATAGCAGGCTTAGAGACTTGGAGAAAGCCATAAAAACCCTTGGGAATGATTATTACTATTCCTATGCGTTTTTATGGCTTTTTTGTGTGCAAAAATACCCCTTAAGATGGAGCTGGGAGGATTGGGTATGGGACAAAAACTGGAAACAGAAGTAATAGTAATAGGTGGAGGAATGACGGGAGCAGGAGTGCTTCGCGGTCTCTCCTTACGTGACATAAAAGCGATATTAATCGAGCAACAGGACTTGGGACATGGAACTTCCACACGAAATCATGGTCTGCTCCATTCGGGTGCACGATATGCTGTTCGCGATGAGGAAGCGGCAATTGAAAGTTATCGAGAAAACCTAATCTTAAAAAAAACGATTCCAGGTTCAATCGAGCAAACAGGAGGTTTATTCGTAAAAGTTCCTGAAGATGATGTTCAATATATTCAAAAATGGCTGGCGTCTTGTGAAAAGGTGGGTATTCCTGTTGAAGAAATACCTGTTGCCCACGCCTTACAGCAAGAACCTTTTTTAAATAAGGACGTGCAAGCTGTGTATCGGGTCCCAGATGGTGCGGTCGACTGTTTTACAATGGTGGTTGACGTGGTGGCCGACGCGGTAAAACATGGTGCAAAGGCGTTGACTTACCATGAGGTGGTTGATGTTTTAACGGAGCAACACCGGGTCATTGGTGTACAGGTTTGTGACGTCTTTACAGGGGAGAAAAAAGAAATTTTTGCTCAGCTGGTTGTTAATGCAGCAGGTCCTTGGGGGGCGGAAATTGCCCAATTAGCCGGGATTCCCTTAAGAATGATTAATAATAAAGGGATGCTCGCAATTTTTAGCCATCGGATCAATAAGCAAGTCATTAATCGTCTGCGCATGCCCGGAGATGCTGACATTTTCGTTCCGGCCCATAATGTGACAATCTTTGGTACAACTGGAATGAATGTCGAAGATCCGAATGACTTTTCCTTAAACCGACAAGAGCTCGAGGGAATGTTGGCTGAAGGGAAAAAGTTAATTCCAAAGATCAATGAATTACGGTTGATTCGTGCTTTTAGCGGCAGCCGTCCACTATATCAAGAATCGAATGTTGCTGATGCGAGTGGGAGGAATGTTACCCGTGGAGTTGCGTTATTAGACCATCATACACGCGATGGATTGGACGGATTAGTCACGATTACAGGCGGGAAGTTGACAACCTTCCGCTTTATGGCGGAAAAAACAGTCGATTTAATTTGCGAAAAGCTCGGGGTAAGGGCCAACTGCACCACAGACCAGGAAATGGTCCCTCATCGGAACGCTGATGAGTTTTTCAAAGAAGTGGATATGGCTCCTGCTGCAAAACAAAAATTATTTCATTGGGCCGGTACGAAGGCAAAGAAAATTGAATCAGCCTTAAAAGAGAAGCATTCAAATGTTGTCGTTTGTGAGTGTGAGCAAGTAACCTGGGCAGAAATTGAATCAGTCTTACCAGAGGAAGGCCGATTTCATCTAGGGGATATTCGACGTAGAACCCGCTTAGGTATGGGACCGTGTCAAGGAACCTTCTGCAATCACCGGGCAGCTGCACTAGCTGTTGAGAAAGGAAAGACGACGATTGAGGAGGCTGGATGGGCACTTCACCATGCAGTTTTTGAAAGGAAAAAAGGTATGGATGTGGTTGCTACGGGTGAAACCGCGAAGCAATTGCAGTTGATGGAAACGATTTATAAAGTTTCTTTAGGACTCGGAGAGGGGGATTATCAACATGTATGATGTGGTTGTTTTAGGTCAAGGGTTATCGGGATTGATTTCTGCCATTTGGGCAAAAGAACAAGGGTATAGCACGGCATTAGTAGCCACTGGAACAGGGAAAATTATTCAATCAACCGGGGTGATGGACCTAATCCCTGGATCAGTGGAGGGATTAAATGAATGGGCTGAGCTTTATCAAATGAGTAATTTGCAACTATCTCAATTGACAAGAGCAATGGAACAATTTAAAACCTTAACGAAAAAATTAGGATATCCTTACGAGGGTGAAATCGAGAAACTCTCTTCGATTGTTACCGGTTCCGGCCATGTGAAAAAGACAGCACTATACCCTGAGACCATTTCTCCCCTTCCAGAAAAAGGTCATGTTGTGATCGTTGGGTTTGAGGAAGTAGTCGATTTTCAGCCCGCTTATATTAAAGGGAATTTACAAAAGGCTAGACCTCAGCTAACAATTGATGTGTTAAAAATTAAGTTAGAAAATCACTCGCAACGGACGATGACACAATTAGATGCGGCACGGCTATTGGATCAAAAGGGAATTCGGAACAACTGCATCAACCAAATTAAAAGGCGTATTGTTGAAAAGAATATCAGGCAGGGCGATATGTTTATTTTTCCAGCATTACTTGGGGTTGAGCAATGGAAAGAAACAATGGAACAGTTTTCTTTTGAACTTAATGCAAAGATCACGGAGGCACCCGGCATGCCACCGAATACGACAGCCATCCGTCTCTATGAACGTTTGAAAAAAGAAGCAGTAAAATTAGGTGTGAGATTTTATGCTGACACCACCGTTACTGGGTGCACCATTGACGGAGAAGAAATCAAATCGTTAACTATCCATACCGCAAATAGATTGACGAGCCTTAGCGGGAAACAATTTATCCTTGCAACCGGAGGGATTCTAGGTGGTGGATTGGAAGTAACGCCGGAAGGGTTAAAGGAAACGGCTTTACGATTGGAAACAGATGAAAAGGGAGCACTGCTTCATTGTCCAACCAACCTCTACCCAGTAGGTGCAAGCAAGGGTATTCAGGTTACGCAAAACGGTATTACCGGAGGCATTTTTACCCTCTTATCAATCTATGAAATGATCGAACAACTTCGCCAGCAAATGATGTTAGGGGGAACACGTAGTGCTTGAGTTGCAATTTGCTGAATCCACATTTGATAAGTGTCTTAAATGTAATGCCTGTGTTGCAAGCTGTCCTGTTTCCAATACATCGTTGGAATTCGGCGGCCCGAAACATTTAGGTCCTGAGTTAAAAAGGCTTATGGATAATCAACAACTCATCGACGATAAACGAATAGAATTATGTACGTTATGTGGCAATTGCGACATGGCTTGTCCGGAGAATGTCCATGTATCGACGTTGACCGCTTATTTAAAAGCGATTCATGTGGAGAAGTCGGGAACAAAATTCCGTGACTTGGTGTTAAGTAATGCTGAAATGGTAGGAAAACTGGCTTCCGCGTTTGCACCTGTTACGAATCTTGCCATGGGAATGAAACCTGTACGAAAGGTGATGGAGATCGTCATGGGCATTCCTGCAGAGAGGCAATTTCCAAAGTATCGTTTTAATAATTTCAACCGTGTCTATAACAGAAAGTATGCCTTTACTGAGCGCAAAGTCGCTTATTTTGTGGGTTGTTATGCGACTTATAATGCACCTGAAGTAGCAGAAAGCTTCATTAAGGTGATGGAGCATAATGGCATTGAGGTGGTTAAACCCAACCAAAAATGCTGCGGTGTGCCAATGTTCGCTAACGGACAAATGAAACAAGGACTGAAAAATGCAAACGATAATATTAATAGCTTTTTAGAATTTACTCGCCAAGGCTATGATATAGTCGTCACCTGTACAAGCTGCACCCTTGCACTTAAAAAAGAGTATGTAGCATATGTAAAGACAGAAGAAGCAAAAGAATTGGCCGGCCATGTCTATGATGCGGATGAATATTTGCTCATGCTAAAGGAAAATGGAGAGCTTAACATGGAATTTGCTCCAATGAATGATCGAGCAGGATACTATGCTCCATGCCATATGAAAGCACAAGGAATCGGAAATCCGGCCATGGATATTTTAGAGCTAATTCCCGGCTATGAAATTACTGACGTAGGAGCAGGCTGCTGCGGGCAATGTGGCACTTTTGGATTTAAAACGGAAAAATATGATGTTTCGATGAAAATTGGCCGACCGATGGCTGAAACAGTGGAGGAATTGGATGCAGATTATACCGTTACAGAATGTGGAATGTGTAAAAATCAACTTGACCAACTGACTGAAAAAGCGGTTAAACACCCCATGCAAATCGTAGCAGAATCATATGAACGTGAAAAAGTATTGGTATAATATCCGCTTAAACACGTTTCGACATTATCAATCTAAGTAAATCTAATTAAAGACTGTATAGAGGGATAAAAGTGTTATAAAATAATAGAATAAGAGAACGAAGATGAAAGGTGAACAATGGGGATGAGCTTCTTTGGACAAAAGGTGTTACCCGCAATTAGAAAAATAGAAGATGTTGAAAAAATGATGACAAGTAATTATGAGTATCTTGTCATTTTGGATATGCATGTTTCCAGACTGAAACCCATTTTTCAAATGGCTAAGGCCAACCATAAAAAGTTAATTATTCATATGGATTTAATTCATGGTCTAAAAAGTGATGAATACTCCACCGAATTTATTTGTCAGGAATTTAAGCCATTTGGACTGATTTCAACTAAGGGGAGCGTTATTCTGAAAGCGAGGCAGAAAGGCGTAATTTCGGTGCAGCGTCTGTTTTTATTAGACACGAGTTCGATCGAAAAGAGTTTCGCGTTAATCGAACGGACCCAGCCCGATTTTATTGAAGTGTTACCTGGAATTATGCCGAAAATTATTAAGGATATTCGCAATCGAACGCAAAGGGAAGTATTTGCCGGAGGATTTATCGATACGATTGAAGAGGTAGAACAAGCATTTGCAGCAGGAGCAATCACAGTAACAACATCCAAAAAAGATTTATGGAAATATTTTGAGCCAGAAAAGAAAAAGTAATAGAATACTAAATTGTACTCAAAAGACATTCTTTATTTTCATAGAGAATGCCTTTTTATGTTGGTTTTCGGCTACTATAGTAGATTAATATAGGTAAATAATGAGTAAAACATGAAGATTATGTGAATGTGTTGACAGCGCTTTCAGGCAAACGTTATACTAGTGATTAAGTTGATAATATGTGAAGAAGAGCCAGAGACTCACGGAATTCCCCTTTTTTGGGATATTTCTGTGTGTCTTTTTTGTTTTTTTCTGGATTATTTTCAACGGATTAAGATGTTTTTAAAAAAAGAGGAGGTTTATGATGACAGCTTTTTGGGGTGAATTAATTGGTACGGCTATTTTAATTACGTTAGGTGCTGGCGTGTGCGCAGGTGTGAATCTGAAGAAAACACTCTCTAATGGCAGTGGTTGGATTGTGATTACGTTTGGTTGGGGATTTGCGGTAGCCGTTGCTGCATACTCAGTAGGTAAATTTAGTGGCGCCCATCTAAATCCTGCTTTAACCGTGGCGCTGGCGTTTACCGGTGATCTTCCGTGGAAAGAAGTCCCATCGTATATTTTCGGTCAAGTAATTGGAGCAATGATTGGGGCGATAATTATTTATTTCCAATACCTTCCACATTGGAAAGTGACAGAAGATCAAGGGGCGAAGTTAGGTACATTTGCAACAGGTCCTGCCATTCCGCATACTTTTGCAAATTTAATTAGTGAAATTATTGGTACATTTATTCTTGTTTTAGGAATATTAGCGATTGGTGCAAATAAATTTACTGATGGACTAAATCCACTTGTGGTAGGCTTCCTTATTGTTAGTATCGGTTTGAGTCTTGGGGGAACAACAGGATATGCGATCAATCCCGCCCGTGACTTTGGTCCAAGGTTAGCACATGCCCTTCTTCCGATTCCGGGAAAAGGAAGTTCTAACTGGGGATATTCATGGATTCCCATTGTAGGCCCAATCCTTGGAGGAAGTTTGGGAGGATTATTTTATAAAGCGGCCTTTCTCGGTAAAACAGAAATGAGTCTTTGGTTTATAATAGGGGCAATTGTAGTTGTTCTTGCGATCGCTTCCGTAATGGGAAAGAAACCTCAGGAAACGGTCCGCGTAGAAAAAGTCAGTGCATAATTTTAATTAAAGGGAGAGTTTATATATGGAAAAATACATTTTATCATTAGATCAAGGTACAACAAGTTCACGTGCTATTCTTTTTAATAAAGAAGGAAAGATTGTCCAAGTCGCTCAGCAGGAATTTCAACAATTCTTCCCTCAACCAGGTTGGGTAGAACATAATGCAAATGAAATTTGGGGTTCGATCCTAGCGGTAATGGCTTCTTGTTTGGCCGGGGCTAATGTAAAACCAGAACAAGTGGCTGGAATCGGTATTACAAACCAACGGGAAACAGCCGTTGTCTGGGAAAAAGAAACTGGCCAACCGATATATCATGCCATTGTTTGGCAATCCCGCCAAACAGCAGCGATTTGTGAAGAATTGAAAGCAAAAGGATATGATCAATTATTCAGGGATAAAACAGGCCTTTTAATTGATGCTTATTTCTCTGGAACAAAAGTGAAATGGATTCTTGATAATGTAGAAGGTGCAAGAGAAAAAGCAGAACGTGGAGAACTGCTATTTGGAACGATTGATACATGGCTTATTTGGAAACTATCTGGTGGAAAAGCCCATGTAACAGATTACTCCAATGCATCGAGAACATTGATGTACAATATTCATGACCTTAAATGGGATGAAGAGTTATTAGATATTCTTTCTGTGCCTGCTTCGATGCTTCCAGAAGTTCGCCCATCTTCAGAAGTATACTCAGAAACAGTTGATTACCATTTCTTTGGCTGTAATGTGCCAATTGCCGGAGTTGCGGGTGACCAGCAAGCAGCGCTATTCGGTCAAGCATGTTATGATAAAGGAATGGCGAAAAATACTTATGGAACTGGCTGCTTTATGTTAATGAATACCGGAGAACAAGCAGTAAAATCAGAGCACGGTTTGTTAACAACAATTGCATGGGGTATTAACGGAAAAGTAGAATATGCATTAGAAGGAAGTATCTTTGTTGCCGGATCTGCCATTCAATGGCTTCGTGATGGGCTCCGGATGTTTAGAAACGCTGAAGAGAGCGAGAAATTTGCTACTAGTGTAGCATCTACTGACGGTGTTTATGTCGTTCCAGCATTCGTCGGTTTAGGAACACCTTATTGGGATAGTGATGTACGTGGTTCGGTCTTTGGCTTAACACGTGGTACAACGAAAGAACACTTTGTTCGCGCAACGTTAGAATCCCTTGCTTATCAAACAAAGGATGTCTTAACGTCTATGGAGGCGGATTCAGGTATTTCGCTTAAAGCTTTGCGTGTAGACGGTGGAGCTGTTGCTAATAACTTTTTAATGCAATTCCAAAGCGATGTGTTAGATGTTCCAGTGGAACGTCCAGAAATAAAAGAAACCACAGCATTAGGAGCTGCATATTTAGCAGGATTAGCGGTAGGTTATTGGGAAAGCCAAGAAGAAATCGCTACTCAATGGAATATGGATAAAGCATTTACACCAGATATGGCTGAAGAGGATCGAAACAATTTATATACAGGTTGGAAAAAGGCTGTAAACGCAGCTAGGGCTTTTAAATAATCGTAATCTATGGTAAACTATACTTAAGTTAATATTTTGGCGGGAGAAACTCGAGAGGCCACAACAAAGCAATGGATTTAATATCATTGTGATTGTTGTGGCCTCTTTTTTTTATCCCCATTGGAGGTAACCATAGTGGAAATGTTAAAATTCTCGAGTTCAAATAGAAACACAATCCTAAAGGAAATGGCCGCAGAAGAATTTGATGTACTTGTCATCGGTGGGGGAATTACAGGCGCTGGAATCGCATTAGATGCCGTAACAAGGGGAATGAAAACGGCATTAGTCGAAATGCAAGATTTTGCCGCTGGGACATCAAGCCGATCAACGAAGCTTGTTCACGGTGGTCTCAGGTATTTAAAACAATTCGAAGTGAAGATGGTCGCAGAAGTAGGGAAGGAACGGGCGATTGTTTATGAAAATGGCCCACATGTAACTACACCAGAATGGATGCTCTTGCCAATGCATAAAGGTGGAACGTTTGGGAAATTCGGTACATCAATTGGACTACGAGTCTATGACTTTTTAGCAGGCGTAAAAAAAAGTGAACGAAGAAAAATGCTTTCTCCGGATGATACCATTCAGAAAGAGCCGCTGATTAAAAAAGAGGGATTAAAAGGCGGCGGGTATTATGTGGAATATCGGACCGATGATGCCCGGTTAACCATCGAGGTCATAAAAGAAGCGGTCGCTCATGGTGTCAAAGCTGTAAACTATTCAAAAGTGATTGAGTTACTGTATCAAGATGGTAAGGTGATCGGTGCTAAAGTTGAGGATCTATTAACTGGTACCGTTCATGATATTTACGCAAAACACATCATTAATGCCACTGGCCCTTGGGTCGATGCGCTCCGAGACAAAGATCAATCGTTATCTGGGAAAAAACTGCGGCTCACCAAAGGGGTCCATTTGGTGATGGATCAGTCGAGATTTCCCCTTAAACAGGCGGTGTATTTTGATACACCTGATGGCCGCATGGTATTTGCGATTCCAAGGGATGGGAAGACGTATGTGGGGACAACAGACACCTATTATGGCAACGATCCAATTCATCCGAAAATGACGGCAGCTGACCGAGATTACATTATTAATGCGATTCATTATATGTTTCCAACCGTTGTTATCAAGGTGGAGGATATTGAATCAAGCTGGGCAGGGGTAAGACCACTTATTTATGAAGAAGGCAAGGATCCCTCTGAAATTTCGCGAAAGGATGAAATTTGGGTATCAAATTCTGGCATGATTACAATCGCAGGCGGGAAACTGACCGGATACAGAAAAATGGCAGAAACGGTTGTAGACTTGATCGCTAAACAGTGCGGCGAAGCACGCCATATTGGATCTTGCCGAACAAAGCATTTACCTATTTCTGGAGGTCATATTGATGGCTCTCGTAACTTTGCTTCATTTATAGAAAAAAAGGAAAAAGAAGGCGAGTTAAGTGGGTTTTCAAAGGACCAATACCGAAAATTAGTCCATCGCTATGGTTCCAATATTGATCGTATTTTTGAAATTGCAAAAACGTATGACCCAAATAACAAATTTGGCTTGCCGCTAGAGGTGTATGTTCAAATCGTTTATTCCTTAGAGGAAGAAATGGCCGTAAAACCAGTGGACTTTTTTATCCGTCGAACTGGAGCTTTATTTTTTGATATCAAATGGGTAAATGAGTGGAAAGAAGCAATCATTGGCTTTATGGAAGATGCTCTTGGATGGACATTGGAGGAGAAGGCCGCGTTCAAAGACGAATTAGAAACCGCACTAAAGGATGCTATCCATCCGAAACCGACTGAAATGATATGAGTTTATCTGACTTGCAGTCCTAATAGTACGCGTAATTTTTTGGAAGATTGAAAAACTAATTAAACGTTTGATTGAATAATTTATGGGCTTGGAATATATAGGGTCGCCATGTCATATTATTTACCATATCAAACGTTTGACTGTTTTAAAGTATAAAGGTACAGAAATTACCGATGACGATGAAGACGAAGACGAATTTAATTCCGACTTAATGCATTGGAATATTTGGTTTTCAATTTTTCCGAAAAATAAAGAGGAGGAATTCCATGAATACCTTTCTTATCATTGTAAATGTTGCGGTGCTGCTATTACTCATGTTTGGTTTATTTACGATGCAAAAAAAGCATGTTTCTTTTTCCAAGCGTGTTTTTAGTGCGTTGGGTTTAGGAATTATATTTGGTTTTATTATTCATCTCATTTATGGTACGACACATGAAGTGACGACAGGTTCGATTGATTGGTTTAACATAGTCGGGAATGGCTATGTAAAGCTATTACAAATGATCGTTATGCCACTCATTTTTGTTTCGATTGTAGGGGCCTTTACAAAACTAAAATTAACTAAAAATATAGGGAAAATCAGTTTTCTTGTCATCGGCATCCTTCTTGCAACGACGGCCGTTTCTGCCGCGGTTGGCATTGGCTCAGCTTTAGGATTTGGTCTTGACGGGGTTCAGCTAACTGAAGGAGATGCAGAAGCAGCCCGGAATGCCCAGTTAGAGGAGAGAGCTGCAGGGATCGAAAATATGACACTCCCACAGCAAATCATTGAGTTAATCCCAAGCAATCCGTTTCAGGATTTAACTGGGGCCCGCGCAACATCGACGATTGCGGTTGTTATTTTTGCCGTATTTATCGGTATTGCTTACCTTGGAGTTAAGCGTAAGGACCCAGAGCATGGTGAATTTTTTGCAAAGATCATTGATACCTTCTACTCTGTTGTCATGAGGGTAGTCACACTGATTCTTCGTTTAACGCCATATGGTATCTTAGCGATCATAGCCAGGGTTACAGCCACGAGTGACTATGCAGCGATAGCAAAACTAGGTAAGTTTGTGATTGCCTCGTATGTGGCGCTCATTATTGTGTTTATTGTCCATCTTCTCCTTTTATCATTTGCGAAACTAAGTCCTATAAATTATGTGAAAAAAGGGCTGCCAACCTTAACTTTTGCCTTCACTTCACGGACAAGTGCAGGAACATTGACAATGACCATTAAAACACAAACAAAGGACTTTGGTGTATCCGAAGGTATTGCAAACTTTGCGGGTTCGTTTGGGCTAACAATCGGTCAAAACGGATGTGCAGGCGTTTATCCTGCGATGCTAGCGGTGATGGTTGCTCCAGCGGCAGGTATGGATCCAACAAGTATATCCTTTATTCTAACGCTCATTCTTGTGGTTGCGATTAGTTCGTTTGGTGTTGCTGGTGTAGGTGGCGGTGCAACCTTCGCAGCCTTAATCGTTTTATCAGTAATGAATCTCCCAATTGCGATTGTTGGTCTGCTTATTTCAGTTGAGCCTCTCATTGACATGGGACGTACAGCCCTAAATGTCAGCGGAGCGATGACATCAGGCATACTCACTAGTAAAGTAACAGGCGAGTTTGAAAACGAGGTTTACGAGCAGCCTAATATCGTCGAAGCATAAAAAACGTGAGGCAGGTTCAAGGGCTTTTTCGCTTAGCGGAAGAGTCCTTTTTCTGTTGCAAGAGTTAAAAAATAGGCTGGTCTCCCACATACTTTGAATTTAAAATACTTGAATTCAAGATAAATTAGAGGTACACTGTAAGCATAGGAAATAGTAATCGGTTTAATGGAATGTAAAATAACCATATTAATAAAAAGATTAATTTTTAAAACATTCGTTTACAAATGAATAAGGAAGGGATGAGGAGAAAATGGATAAATTTCATCAGGCACCAAATATATATGTCGGTGAGGTCAATATTAAAGTAAAAAACCTCGATTATGCGCTCACTTTTTATCAAAATATCATGGGCTTTCAAGTATTGGAGAAACTAGATCGTAAAGCAGTCTTAACGACAGACGGAAAAACCCCATTATTAACGCTAGAGCAGCCGAAAGATGTGGTTGCGAAAACAGGACGTAGTTCAGGTTTGTATCATTTTGCGATCTTGCTTCCATCGCGAGCTGATTTATCTGTCTTTTTACGGCATATGATTCAAACGGGATATCCACTGGGTGCTGCAGATCATTATGTAAGTGAGGCGTTATACCTTAACGATCCAGACGGAAATGGGATTGAAGTGTACCGAGATCGCCCTTCTTCAGAATGGCGATGGAACAACGGTTTAGTAGAAATGGCAACTGAAGAGCTTGATGGAAATGGAATTATCGCGGAGAGTGATGTGGAATGGAGCGGTCTGCCGGCTGGCACAGTTATGGGCCACATTCATCTTCACGTATCTAATTTGAAAAAAGCAGAAGAATTTTACACTAAAGGGCTTGGTTTTGAAATTGTTAGTTACTATCCACAAGCTGCATTCCTTTCCACGGGACGTTATCATCATCATATTGCTATCAACACGTGGCAAGGTGAAGGGGCAGCGACACCACCGAAAAATAGTGTCGGCTTAAATTGGTACTCACTCGTTTTCCCTGATGAAGCAGCAAGAGAGAATGCGATTAAACAGCTAAAGCAATTAGGTGCGCAGATATCGGAAGAAGCTGATTTCTTTGTAACGGAAGATCCTTCAGGAAATCAAATTCGATTAGTTTTATAAATGATTGAGGGAGGATATGAAGATGAAGCCAGATTCCAAAGACGAACATTCAGGTATGGAAATAGGGATCTATACATTGGGGGATTTAGTTCCGGATGGGGGAACAGGGAAGACTATCAGCGCAAGACAGCGACTTGAAGAAATTATTGAAGCAGCGAAAATGGCTGATGAGGCAGGATTAGATGTAGTGGGCGTTGGTGAGCATCACCGCCTCGACTATGCCGTGTCCGCACCACCCGTCGTCTTGTCCGCCATTTCACAAGTTACAAAACGAATTAAACTGGCAAGTGCTACAACTGTCTTAAGCACCGTCGATCCTGTTCGGCTATTTGAGGATTTTGCGACACTTGATCTCCTGTCAAACGGACGGGCGGAAATTATTGCGGGGCGCGGGGCATTTATAGAATCTTTCCCGCTGTTCGGGTATGAGTTAGACGATTATGACCAGCTTTTTGAAGAGAACATCAAGCTCTTTCAGCAGCTGAATGCACAAGACCGAGTGACCTGGAATGGTCAATTTCGTTCTGCGTTGCAGGATGCAGAAATAGCACCACGGCCATTACAAGAAAATATTCCGTTGTGGGTAGGTGTTGGAGGAACTCCGTCAAGCGCAGCACGAGCAGGAAGATTAGGGACTAACTTAGCAATAGCGATACTTGGAGGCGAACACATTCGGTTTAAGCCGCTTGTAGATATTTACCGCCAGGCCGCCAGTCAAGCAGGGCATGATCCTGAATCGATGAAGGTTGCAGTGACTGGTCATGCATTTATTTCGGAAACAACCCAAAAGGCAAAGGATGAGTTCTATCCGTATCATTCCAATTATTGGGGATCCGTTAATCGCCAGCGTGGGATGAATACAAGAATGTCCAGGGCTGATTTTGAACAGATGGCCGGACCGGAAACGGCTTTATTTGTTGGCAGCTCCCAGCAGATCATTGAAAAAATCCTCCATCAATACGAACTATATGGACACCAGCGGTTTATCGCCCAAATGGACATCGGCGGAATGCCCTTTAAACAAGTCGCCGAAAGCATCGAGCGATTAGCAACAGAAGTAGCACCAGTCGTAAGGAGGGAAACCAGCAAATAAGAAGGAAATGAGGTGTAAAATTAGGTGTCAGGCACCACTCGTGGACATTTGTCCTCCTGTGATGGACTGGCGCTTTTTTTGAAAAGGTCGTTTGCTCGGGGGAAATAAAGACCCGGGGGATGGAGTCCCCTGAGTCTTTGATTTATTACTATTTTTCGGATGTGTCACCTTTATTATTGCTGGTGTTGTTTCCGTCATTTGCTCTTTTAACACCTTTGCTGACATATGGTTTGGCGCTTTTTGCTTTTTTGACACCTGCTTGCCAACGAGTCCAGCCCTTCTTGCCGGTTCCTCTGCCTGTTCCGCCTTTCCCTTTCGCACTACTCATTTAACCACTCCATTATTAATGTACGTTCTTCTAACGTCGTTGGTTAGTTTAACACAGTTCATGGTGATTTGCCCTGAAAATATAAGTTTGTTGTCAATGATTGAAAAACCCTAACGCATATTTAATCCCTTCCTCAATCTCATTTGTTTCATATCCTAATAAGTCCTCATTGGTGACTTCTAATTTTGTTCTTGCTAAGGAATAGCCGCTGTCTAATTCAATATCAAGCACTACTTCATACCCGTTGGTTGTTTGAGTAATTTCAATAATGTCGTATTCGCGGATAGCAGTGCCTGTTTCGTATTCTAAAGGCTCTAATTCTGACATGGAAACACACCTCCAAATTAAATTAGGTCGTAGCTATTATTATTTCCAACCTTGCGATTAAAATCAGGAATAGATTTATTTTCTTTTTAGCAATTTGAGCTTCATTAAAAGACTTAGAACGGAGGATTCCAACAGGTTAAAAGGATTTTCAAAAAATATGGCGAATAATGGTTTGTGTATGATTTTTCCATATGGAGGTAATGGAATGAATTTGGATACATTATACCTAATAGATCAAAAAGACGGTTTGGGCCTGGAGTTTAGTAATTTAGTTTCGATGATGAATTATTCGAGATATACGACATTTTTACATGGATCAATTAGCGGATGTTAGGAACATAACGATCGAAACATTAAAGCGCTCCCAGATGAATGGTTATTTGAACAAACACTGTTTTGGTGGGAACGCCCCGCAAATAACTACTTTAAATGGTTCCATGTGTTTGAAGATGACTGAGCCATCGCGGCCAAATTCGTCTTATCAAAAAAATGGTGCGTAAACTTAAAGAGTAAATTATTTTTAAGGCTGTGATTGTATATGTGTTTAATCGTTTTTGCCTATAGAGTCCATCCGGTCTACAAGCTCCTTGTAGCGGCAAACCGAGATGAATTTTACGGGCGACTTACTGCCCCTGCTCATTATTGGGAAGACAGACCTGACATCCTTGCCGGTAGAGATTTAGAAAAAATGGGCACTTGGATGGGAGTTACCACATCTGGACGTTTTGCGGCTTTGACCAATTATCGTGACCCAAAGGAAGAAACGAAAGGGAAGCGTTCACGTGGAGAATTAGTTTCCGATGCCCTGAAACACAAAGGTAGAGTAAAGGATTATATGCAAAGTCTTGTAGGGAGAAAAGAGCTCTATCCGGGCTTTAACTTACTTGCAGGGGATGGAACGGAACTATATTATTATTCAAATAAAGGGCAAGAGCTTCAGAAGGTGGAGCCTGGTATTTATGGTGTCAGCAATCATTTATTAAATACTCAGTGGCCAAAGGTGCAAAAAGGTAAGGAAGGCATGTCCCAAATCATAAAGAGCGAACGGGAAGATAGGGTAGAGGAGCTTTTGAACATGCTCCAAAATGCAGACCAAGCTCCAGACGAACTTCTTCCGCACACAGGCGTTTCTTTAGAATGGGAAAGAATGCTTTCGCCGTTGTTTATTAAAAGTGAGGACTATGGCACGAGGAGCTCGACCGTCATGTTGATGTCTGATAAAGAAATTCAATACGTCGAACGAGTCTTCTCTAAGAAGGGCACGAGTGATCAGCAATTTACGGTGGAATTATTGAGTTAAAACATGGTGTCAGGTACCACTCGTGGACATTTGTCCACGAGCGGTGCCTGACACTCTTTTTTATGAGGTAATATAGTCGCCGCCGTTGACGTGCAGGGTTTGCCCTGTTACATATTGGGAGTCAAGGCTTGCGAGGTAGACGTAGGTTGGTGCGAGCTCAAAGGGTTGGCCTGCTCGTTTCATTGGTGTGTCAGTTCCAAAGGGTTGGCCTGCTCGTTTCATTGGTGTGTCAGTTCCAAAGGTTGATACGCGCTCAGCTGAGAAGGATGAAGGGATAAGCGGGGTCCAGATTGGTCCGGGTGCTACAGCATTTACTCGAATACCCTGCTCAACGATATTTTGAGAGAATGAGCGTGTAAAAGAAACGATTGCACCCTTAGTGGATGAGTAATCAATTAGAGTTTTTTCACCACGATAAGCTGTTATTGAGGCTGTATTAATAATGGAACTCCCTGACTTTAAATGAGGCATTGCGGCTTGGGTCATAAAGAAATAGGAAAAGATGTTGGTTGCAAATGTATTGATGAGCTGCTCTTCAGATATATCTGTTAGCTTTTCTCGCGGAAATTGTACCGCTGCATTATTTACTAGTATATCTATTTTCCCGAATGTTTTTATCGTTTGTTCCACCACCTTGTTGCAATTCTCCTTATAGCGAATGTCAGTTGGGAGTGCTAAGCACTTCCTTCCAATCTGCTCGATTCTTGTCTTCGTTTCTTCGGCATCTTGGTGTTCGTAAAGGTATGCGATCACAACATCGGCGCCTTCTTTTGCAAACGCTACGGCAACTGCACGTCCTATGCCGCTATCTCCACCAGTAATGATAGCCACTTTATTTTGCAGCTTTTGGCTGCCCGCATAGGAGGGGTTTTCGTATATGGGTTTGGGATTCATTAAATACTCCAGCCCAGGCTGTTGCTCCTGATGCTGAGGGGGAAAAGCAATAGGTTTCTCTTCGCATTTTGTTTCTTTGCTGTAATAAGGATACATTGGATAGTTATTCATGAAATACCTCCATAACATGGGCGTAAAATTAGAACATTATATGCGGAGGTATCGTCTAAAGTTAATTTCCGGGCTGATGATTCCATGAGGGAAAAACTAATCAAACGTTTGATTGAAAGGGGCGGAGGCTTTGGTATTGAAGGATTTCAAGGCGGTTTGGTTCATTGGAAGAAAAACTAATCAAACGTTTGGTTAATTTGGGCTGATGCCTTGGTATAGAAGAATTCCAAAAGGGTGTAGGGGTCAAATGAAACAACTAATCAAACGTTTGATTAGTTGTTTAGTTTATGGCTGCATAAAAATGAGGCACCCTCTTAAAGGGTGCCTCTCTCATGAGAATTCCTTATCAACCAAGACTTCTGACCAGAGTTTTTTATCGAACTCTATTTCTTCTCCATAAGAGAGTGTAATCACGGCTGTCTTTGGATAATCCTTTAATAATTCCTTTAACTCGTTGTCTTTATCAATCATAAAATCAACAACAGGGAAAGCCTTTAATAATTGGGCTAATGATTCAGGAGAAGCAGCTGTTTCATGTGTCGGAAAGGTATGACTGGGAATCACATATTTAACTTTTAATAAGTTTTTTACAGCATAGGCTGCTTCTTTTGGTCCCATTGTAAAATGTCCGCTTGAAGAAAGGATCGCAATTTCCGGCTCATACACATCTTGAATCAGCTTTATATCTGACATTAATGCCGTATCACCAGAGTGGTATAGAGTATAATCGTCATTAAAGTCAAAAATATAACCTGCCGATTCACCGGCATATACTGGTGGACCTTGGGTTTCGCCATAGGAAGAAGTATGTTTTGCCTGGACCATGGTTACATTTACATCCTCAAAGGAAACAGAACCCCCTAAATTAATTGGAAGGACATTTTTAATTCCTTGCTGCAAAAGGATAAGTGCCAGCTCGTATTGTGCCACAATCATAATATCAGGTTTATGTTCAACCAACTTAGTAAGACCGCTTGTATGATCGAAATGGCCATGGGTTAAAAATACACAATCAATAGATTGGTAGAAGTCAGCAGTGTTTAATTGCGGAGGAAAGCCGGGATTCAAATCGAAGAACGGATCAATTAGATACTTTTTTCCAACCTTGCTTTTTAGGACATACATGGCATGGCCAAGCCGTAATATTTTCAAAGAGAACACCCCCATAACCTTAGAATGAGACTTCTTATAACATTTTATTTATTAGAAAGAATAATAAGAACTTATTATCAACTATTCATAATAAATGAGCGTTAACCGATTATTAGTATAATTTTTTGTAAAAAATTAAATATGGTTAGAATAACGTTATTAGGGGATTCTGAAAGAAAGCACTACCAAATAACTGTAAAACAAAAATGTCAGAAATATTTAAATAAATCAAATAATATACTAGACGAATCGAAAAAATTGTTTTAAAATAATATTTATCAATTAGTTAAGACAGTAAACAAAAGTATTTTGAATCATAAAAGGTTATCAATCTACGCTTTGTTATGTCAGAAAAATCAGAAAACAGAAAGAGGTCATTATAATGAAGAAAAAATGGGCAAAAATGTTTATGGCTTCCACTTTATTAGCTGGAATACTTGCAGGTTGTTCAGGAGCACCAAAAAGTTCAGACAGTGACAGTAAAACGATTAAAGTTGGAGTTAACTTAGAGTTATCCGGTGGGGTTGCTTCTTACGGGGAGTCACTTGAGAACGGTATCGATATTGCAGTTGATGAGATTAATAAAGCTGGTGGAGTAAAGGGTAAAAAGCTAGAAATCATTAAAGTAGATAACAAGTCCGAAGCAGCAGAGGCTACGAACGGCGCCATTAAGTTAACAAGTCAAGACAAAGTTACAGCCATTATTGGAGCGGCAACTAGTGGTGATACGGTGGCACAGGCTCAAATCGCAAATGATACAAAAACAATTCTTTTAACTCCATCGGGAACAAGTCCAAACGTAACCGTGGGCGATATTGGAAAATTGAACGAATTCGTCTTCCGTACTTCCTATATTGATCCATTCCAAGGGATCGTTGCTGGGAATTTTGCTGCGAAAGAATTAAATGTAAAAAATGCAGCTATTTTTGCAGACAGTGCTAGTGATTATGCCAAAGGGTTAGCGGCTGCATTTAAAGAGACATATGAAAAGGCTGGCGGTAAAGTGGTTGCCGAAGAGGCATATGTTGCGAAAGATACTGATTTCCGTGCAACCTTAACTCGAATTAAAGCCAAAAATCCAGAATTCATTTTTATTCCTGGATACTATGAAGAAGTTGGTTTAATTGTAAAACAGGCTCGTGAGTTAGGAATCACTGCTCCATTAATGGGTGCAGATGGTTGGGATTCACCGAAGTTAGTCCAATTAGCTGGAGCTGACGCTTTAAATAATACATTTATCACAAACCATTACACATCTGAAGATCCAGATAAAAATATTCAAAAATTCGTAACAACATACAAAGAAAAGTTCAATGGTGAATCACCTAATGCATTTAATGCACTTGGCTATGACACAGTTTATCTATTAGCTGATGCGATTGAGCGTGCTGGCGGTACAGATACGACAAAGATTAAAGAGGCATTAGAGAATACAAAAGATTTTTCTAGGATTACAGGTAAGATCACTATCGATAAAGACCACAATCCAATTAAATCAGCTACTGTTTTAGAATATAAAGACGGTAAGCAAGTGTTTAACACTAAAGTTAATCCATAAAAATTGCGAAAAGTGAAATGGAAGGACGGGCCTTCCATTTCACTTTTTTTATTTTTCTTAATCATGCATACTTTTGCCCGTTTTGTTCTTCGATTACATTCTTATAATGCCAAGTCAGATTTTCAAATATCCGATCCCATCTCTGTGTTAATGCGTAATCTCTTCCGGCGTTTCCCATCTGTTCTCGCATTCCATCATCCGTTAAAATCTGAATAATGGCATCTCTAAATTCCTGAATATTCCCTGGTTTACATAAATCACCTGTAATCCCTGCTTTAATTATATTCTTAACACCTCCAGACTTTGCTCCTATAACAGGTGTTCCACTCGCAAGGGACTCTAGAACAACATTTCCAAAGGTCTCAGTAGGTGAGGGAAAAACCAATAGATCAGATGCTGAATAGACTTCGGCTAAGCTTTTTCCATATAGGTATCCTGTAAAGGTCATATTAGCTACTGCTTGGGCTTGCAGTTCCTCGCGTAATGGGCCATCACCAACGATTAACCAATGTAATTTTTCATTTATTTCAGCCGGGATTGATTTTGCGACGGCAAATAGTGTTTTAATATCTTTCTCAGGTGCTAATCTGCCAACATAGGTAAGGAGGTATTTTCCTTGTGTACTGTAATGTCTTTGAACGGCGTTTTTATCATAATAGGGGTGATAAAGCTGGCAATCCACACCTCTAGGCCATAGTTCTAAGTTTGAAAATCCATGGTGCTTAAGCTGTAGGAATGTTTCAGTTGAGGGGACAAAGATTTTTCTGCATGTTCGATGGAACCAGAGCATGTATTTCCAGTGGATTTTTGAAAGAAAATGAAGGTCATAATAGTGTAAATAATGATCAAAATTGGTGTGATAGGAACCAACGAGGGGAATGTTTAATTTCTTAGAAAAATAAATACCACAAAGGCCGATATTAAAGGGGGTTGCAACATGAATTAAATCAGGAGAGAAATGTTGTAACTCTGACTTGATTTGAAGAAGGTTTGGAAAAGCTAAGCGGCATTCAGGGTATAAGAAAAAGGAACGGCTTTTAAAAAGATGAATATTCGTAGAACTATAATCGTTGGAATTTGAATCGGGTGCAAAAATTTTAAAATCAATATTCTGATCTTCAAAATAGGTAGTCAATCGTTTAAGCGTCCCAGCAACCCCGTTGATGTCTGGATGAAAGGTATCTGTGAAAATAGCAATTTTCATATAATCCCTCCTAATTGTATCTCTCATATCCACAATAAATAAAAGCATAGGCTCCCAGAGAGGGTCCCTAGAATTCCTCCAGCAATCACATCGGAAGGATAGTGAAGACCTAAGTAAATTCTAGAAATGCCTACACATAGTCCTAAAGGGATTAGGACATAAGAAAGTAGAGGTATGAATAAGACATATGGCGTCACAACAGAAAATATTGCCGTTGTATGCCCTGAAGGAAAAGAATGATCTTGTAATGGGTTAGCAGGAAACTTTGTTTTTTCAATCCTTAAATAGGGTCTTTTACGAGGAAATAGCAACTTTGCAAAATGTACTGGTATATGACTTGCTGATAATGCAAGTGCGCTAGCAATGGCAATCAATCTGATCTCCCTTGGCGAGAGGATTAAGAGAAAAAATGTGGCCGCGATAGTTATTCTAGCTCCACCAAGGTGTGTAACCGTGCGGAAAAAAAGATTTAATAGCTTTTTATCAAAATGGCTGTTTACCTTTTGCAGGACCCTGCATTCAAAACCATAAAATACATGTAGCATTTTTATCATTGTCTATTCCCCCTTTGCATTCGATGCGTTTTTCATTATTTCAGCACTTCGGATGTCCGTTATTATTAGCGGGATTTTCAAGGGTTGATAAATTTTTTCCATTATGATTGCTGCTTCAGGATAATTGGTTCCAATTACGATTAGGTCACCATGGAAAAAATCTCGGATGGCAGAACCTTCCCGAAGAAACCAGATAGTAGCGACCACGTTTGCTTGGAGGTTCGGGGGTTTGCTTCTATTAATAATTTCTTGGATCAGATTGTTTGTACCGACTGGAACCGTGCTTATTGTACATACAGTTACATCATTTTCGATATAGTGTGCAATCGTGTGTGAAACTACGTGGATGTATTTTAGATCCCGTGACCCATCAGGCTTTTTGGGTGCTCCGACCGCGATAAGAATAACTTCAGCCTCTGAATAGGCTTGATGATGGCTCACTGTAAAATTCAGTTGACCGTTATGGAGGTTTTTTTCTAAAAGAGACTCAAGACCAGGCTCGAAAATCGGAGAACGACCATTTTGGAGCATGTCAATTTTCTCTTTCTTAATGTCTATACATGTCACCATATGCCCTAATTCTGCTAAGCAAGCACTTGTGACTAGCCCTGCATATCCTGCTCCAGCAACGGTAATCTTCATCCAATCCCTCCAATTGATATTATTTACTTAATTGTATAAGGGAATAGAGAATTTTTTCTTAAGCTGGTGTTAAAAGAATGTAAAGAAATTGTAAGATTCAGCATCTTCATCATGAATAAAGTGCCTGACACCTGAGAATATTAAAAATCCCTTCATTAGGTAAATTCAGAATAGTGTGCTATAATTTTGTTGGTAGTAGGTACTAACATCAGATATTAAAATAACTATTTTTCCAGATTTTATAAGGGATTTATAAGTGGCCCTATTTTTCGAATTTGGAAATAGCGCTTGTCAGGAAACCTAAATAAATTTTTACAACAACGGGGGATTATGATGTTAACAAATGATTTGGACTTTAGGTTAGAGCCTAAACTTATTGATTTATATGAAGAACATAAAAAACGGTCTGAAAAAATAGATTGGGGTTACCATGATTTCTTACCATGGGATAAGGCAATGGATTTTCGACGTGTTCCCTGGGATGAAAGCCAGGTCACACTGCCGCCGTCCATTATTACTGCGGTTGAAACGGCTCTTTTAACCGAAGTAAACCTGCCATGGTTTACCTCGCATCTCGATCAAACGTTTAAAGGCTCTTTAACGGTTATTAAAGATTTTGTCCATACTTGGACTGCGGAAGAAGATCAGCATTCAAACCTGATTGAAACGTATTTATTAATAACACGCAATGTAGATCCCAAGCGACTCCACCAATTACACAAACAAACGGTTGAGAATGGCTGGAATCCTGATTACCATACGCCTTTTGAAACCATGGTTTATACCTCTTTACAAGAACTCGCAACCATGGTTTTTTATAATAATGTTGCCAAAGTAGCTGGTTCGCATGATAAGGATTTAGCTAGTCTGCTTCGCCGACTTGCAAAAGATGAAACGTTGCATTATGCCTTTTACAGGGACGTGATTAAATTCCATCTGCAACTAGAACCCAATTACTGTTATCATTTAGGACATGTTATTAAGAATTTTCAAATGCCTGGAACAGTAATGCCTGATTTTGAAGATCGCATGGCCATTATAGCAAAAGAAGCAAACTACGGCCCTTTGGAATATTTTGATCAAGTTTTAGATGTGATTGTTGATTATTGGGAGTTGGAAAAATTAAGACCGATTGCACCAGAAGCAGAAAAAGCTAGACTGGACATTCTAAATTATCACGCCCGGTTGAAAAGAGTAAGAGATCGTTTTTATAAAAATAAATAAGTTGCTTCCGAATAAAAAGGAAAATATTACCTATCCAATCGAAACTAAAACGCTTGACAATAAAAATAAGATTTATTATTCTTGAGCAATAGTAATTTAATAAAAATTTCGTATAACTCCAATGATATGGTTTGGAGGTCTCTACCAGGAACCTATAAATTCCTGATTACGAAGAAGGTACATGGATGTGTATTTTCTTCGTAATCAGGAATTTTTTTTTTCACTTTTTAACCAAACAAAAATTAGGAGGGAAAGATCCAACATGAATTTCGCAACCTTACCCAAAATTGAACTTCACTGCCATTTAGATGGGAGTCTAAGACCTGAAACAATCATTGATATCGCAAAGAGAGAGAGTATCAGTTTACCCTCTATGAAAATAGACGAGATAAAAGGAGAGCTCATTGCTCCATTAGATTGCAAATCCCTGGATGAATATTTAGAGAAATTTTCTATTCCTAATTTAGTTATGCAGTCAGAGGAAAATCTTAGAAGGATTTCCTTTGAACTTTTTGAGGATGCGGCCCGGGAAAATGTGAAATACATGGAAGTAAGATTTGCACCACTACTTCATACAGCAGGGGGATTAGACGTTGAAGATATCATCCAAAGCGTCTTAACTGGAATGAAGGATGCTGAAAAGCAATTTGATATAAAGGGAAACTTGATTCTTTCCTGTATGAGAACGATGCCAGCGGACCGTGCTTTTGAGGTCATTGAGAAGGGGAAGAGATTCCTTGGAGAAGGTGTAGTGGCCATCGATTTATGCGCATCGGAAGAGGAAGGATTTTGTGGAAGATTCGTAGAACCGATCGCCTTAGCTAGAGAATATGGTTATAGAGTTACGATCCATGCGGGTGAAACAGGCATAGGGAAGAATGTATTAGAGGCGGTTGAACTTTTAGGTGCAGAGAGAATTGGACACGGCGTATTCATAAAGGATTGTGCTGAAGCATACAACATTGTGAAGGAAAAACATGTCGTCCTTGAAATGTGCCCAACCAGTAATGTGCAAACAAAAGCAGTGAACCAGTTTAGTGAACATCCAATCTATCAGTTCCATAAGGATGGGATCAAGGTAACAGTTAATACGGACAACCGGACCGTTTCAGATACTACAATGGCGAATGAATGTAACATCGTATTTAAAGAATTCAATATAAATGAAAATGACTATAAGCAAATTTACCTTAATAGTGTCGAAGCAAGCTTTGCCGATTCCGAAACAAAGGAAATGCTAAAAAAATTTATGCCCTGAGAAAAAAGTAGAATGAAAGGTGTCAGGCACCATGTGAATTTTTCACATGGTGCCTGACACCTTTTCTATTTTTTTGAGAAATTTTAAATAATGGGACAGGCTTTCACCAAGTTTTCACTATTCTTTATTAGACTTCAGGTATCAAGTAGAAAGGAGGAAAGAGAGATGAATACGAAAGTGAGAAAAGGTATTTTCTGGGGCGTGGGAATCGCCGCCATGATTTTGGTGGTCAATGTTCTCCACTATTTATTTGGAGGCCAAAGTCATAGTAGTTATGCGAATGGACCGCACGGACATGGCCCTGGACCTGGACCTGGAGGGGCCATGGGACAACAAGGTGGCTTTGGTTCTCACCAGGTTATGAACGGACCGCACCACGGCGGAGGATTTCCTTGGCTCGGCCTTCTAATTGGACTAGCTGTTGTGGTTCTCTTAGTGAGATGGTTTAGAAAGAAGGCAAAGGCCTCATCGATGAAACAATTTATTAACACACCAGTGGGTTCACATATACCGGTAATAAATCAAAATGCAAGTATTTTAGATACATGGGAAAAAAATTTAACCAATAAAAAGGAGAATGTGTAAAATGGGTATTTTTAAAAGAGTAAAGACGATAACGATGGCAGAAATCAATGGGTTACTAGATGGAATCGAGGATCCAATTGCGATGTTAAATGAATATTCACGAGAAATGGAGCAAGAAATTTTAAAAGTCCAGAAAGCCTTGTCTCGTCAAATTTTTGTGGAGAATAAACAAGCTGCTCTCATTTTGGAAACCGAAGGATTGGTAGCAAAGCGTACGCGTCAAGCGAAACTAGCGATTGAACAGGGTGAGGATGGAATCGCGAAGTTAGCGGTGCAAGAGAAACTAGTCCATGAAAAGCAGCTAGACCTTTACAAGCAACAATATGAAGCGGTTAAAGCCCAAACTCAAATTCTTATCGAAAAATTAAATGAGCTGAAAGAGACCTATAACCAAATGCAGCATAAGAAAATCCTTTTAGCATCCCGCGCGAATGTGGCGCAGTCGATGAAGCAAATTCAAAATGCAACAGTCTCCTTCCAAACTGACAACATTTCAAGAGGTGTGGCCCGTGCGGAAGAACGGATTTTAATGATGGAAGCAGAGGTACAAGCTGGTCAGCAGTTTTCAGCCCCGTTAGCCCAGTATGATGCAGCTTACAGCAACTTTGTAAACGAAGAAGAATTGAATAAGGAACTTGAAAAGCTAAAAAATGAAAAAGTACTGCAATTAGAAGAAAACGTAAAATAGGACGAGAAAGGAGCACCCATTATTTATGGTGCTTCTTTTTTATATCCTTATCTTTTCTTAAGCAAACTTTAAGATTGCGATGCTAGATTTGAGTTACTAGAGAGGATAGATTCAGCTAAAAATCAATTGCAAAGGGGTTCATACCATGAATATTTTATTAGCAGAAGATGATATACGTCTCGGAGAGCTGATCGTTTATATGCTAAAAAAGAAGGGCGGATACCAGGTTGAGTGGGTATTAGACGGAGAAGATGCCTACTATTACGCCACCTCTGCTCACTACGATGTAGTAATCATGGACTGGATGATGCCAAATGGGACAGGTGTAGAAATTTGCAGCCGATTGCGTAAACAGGGTTATTCGGGTGCGATTCTGATGTTAACCGCCAAAGATACCGTGGGGGACCGAATTGAGGGGTTAGATTCTGGTGCGGATGATTACCTTGTCAAACCGTTTGAAATTGACGAACTTTTAGCTCGGCTGCGTGCACTTTCCCGCCGGAATTATGCGCCAATATTGGAGGATGAGATCCAATTTCATGGATTGGTTTTGAATCGGAAGAGCCATATTGTACGTTTGGATCGAGAGGAAATTCAACTAAGCCCTCGTGAATTTCAGTTATTAGATTTAATGGTGAAAAATAAGGGGCAGGTCCTGCCACGTGAAGTGATTCTTGAGCGAATCTGGGGCTTCGATTCAGAGGTAGCACCTAAAACCATTGATGCGACAGTCAAATTAATCCGAAAGAAACTCCAATCTTTCGGAAAACAAAATTTGCTTCAAAGCATCAGAGGGGTAGGGTATAAGTTTGGTAACTAAATTTAGCTCATTCATACAGACCTTCACGAACCTAGGTGAAAAAGATATTTTTAAGAGCACACAAGGCCGATTAACACGCATGTATAGTGGACTGCTCATGCTCTTTCTTGTCTTTTTTATTGCGATCGTTTATATCGTCCTACACGTTGTTATCCTAAACAATCAGGAACGAGAACTTCAATCATTAGTGAATCAGGAAGCAAACTTCATTGAGAGTTATTTATTAAAAGATGAACAGAATGATCTCCAAGGAATGGATGACCAAGAGTTGGTGTTTGCTGGAGTCAATCAGTTCTTTTATTATGTGGTTAATTCTAAGGGAGAAATCATCATGGGGAATGAATCGGATCCCCGCTTGCGCTCTGATTTACTGCAGCTAATAAATGGAAGATTTCAAAACGAAAGAGAAATTCGAAAGGAAACACTGCATGATGAAGGAAATTCAAATGGAAGGGGAATGAAGGGGGGCTTTCATCCGCGGGAGGCACCTAAAGATATTCGGCTAATAATTACAAGTCGAGCCATTTACGACAAAGGTCAATTCATTGGGCAGTTGTATGTGGGAAAAGACATTACATTTACGTATCAGCTATTCCGCTCTCTATTGCTGATTCTGATAGCAATAGGCATCTTGTTTTTGGGTATTGCCATCTATATGAGTGTGGTAATGTCAAAAAGAGCGATGATTCCGATTAGCGGCGCATTTACAAGGCAGCGTGAATTCGTGGCAGATGCCTCACATGAATTACGGACACCCTTAAGTGTCTTGCTCTCATCGATCGATGCGGTGGAAATGACGATCGAACCTCAAAAGAGAGATATGGTAGAGAAAATACTTACGAATATGAGGCAAGAGGTGAGGCGGATGACACATTTGGTGAGCGATCTATTAACCTTAGCCCGTTCCGACTCAAATACAATCCAACTTAATCTAGAGACCTTTGACTTCCGTCCCCAAGCAGAAACTGCAATTGAGTCCGTCCGTCCGCTGGCAGTTTCCAAGCAAATCACGCTCCACTTGAATACGCTTGGTTCGCTGATTACAGTCGGCGATCCGCAAAGACTATCACAGCTATTATATATACTTTTAGACAATGCGATAAAATACACCCCGCAGGGCGGTGAAGTTAAGCTCTCACTATCAATAGTAGGACAACAGCTTTGTATCTCTGTTCAGGACACCGGAATCGGAATTAGGCCAGAGGATTATCAGCGTATTTTCGAACGTTTTTACAGGTCCGATAAATCTCGTTCCCGGCAAATGGGAGGGCATGGTTTGGGACTTTCCATCGCCAAGTGGATCGTTGACACACATAAAGGGACCATTAAAGTTTCGAGTGAACTCGGCAAAGGGAGTACATTTATGATTCATATCCCACTTGTTTTTAATGCATAGATATATGGCGAACGGTGCCTGACACTGTCCGCCATAAGATATTTGAATGACTTCTAACTTTCTAAAAAACTACCAATTCGAACGGGTACTATCTTTTGTTTTCATACTCTACAGCTGCCTCTTTTTCTAAAAGACCCACCTGGATAAGACCATTGAGAATCCCGTGATTAGAAGATGAAGTTGTGATTAAATCGGCTGCAGCCTTTGCTTCAGGAACCCCATTACCCATAGCAATCCCCGTTCCAATCATTGTTAACATCTCCAAGTCATTCAAACCATCTCCAAACGCAAAACAGTTCTCATTATTGATATCTAAGTACTCTTGCAGTTTGCGAATACCGACCGCTTTTGAGGCGCCTTTTGGAAGGAAATCATAAGCATAATCGTGCCATTTGACGAAGTGGAAATCAGGGAAACTGTTGATATATAGATCTTCGTCCCTGCTATTACAGTAGAGATGTCCTTGGTAAATGGCTCTATTTTTATAAAATCCTTCATCAACTTTAGGATAGGACATCATCAATGAATCAAAACTAGATTCAATAAGTGGATGGTTTCCTTCGCTGACCCTATAATCATCGTGGCTGCAGTAAGCAAGGGCATGCCCTTTACTTGCTGTCATAGTGGTGATGGAATGAAGCAGCTCATCATTGATTGGATTCGCGTATATTTCTTGCCCTTCAAACACGACATATTGTCCATTCATGGAAATAAAAGAGTCGATATTTAATTCTTTTTGAATCCAATAAAACATTTTCGGTACACGACCAGTGGCGATAACTGTGTGAACTCCTTTTTCCTGAAGTAAACGAACGGCCTTCTTTGTAGAATCCGGAATCACTTTATCCTCGTCAAGCAGCGTACCATCAATATCAAAAAAAACAATAGGCTTTGTCATTTTCTACCCCTCCGTTAAACACCACACGGTCGTTACGCTCAGAGGATTCCGATCACGCCGACATCGTGTTGTGAGTTCCTGCAAAAACAGAATATTTTATGAAACGCGTTTCAGGTCAAGTGGTTTGTAAAAAAATTCTGTTTTAGCAGTTCCTTTAATGTAAGAATTCGAAGGGAGAGGACAATTGATGCTTGAGATTACACCGTTTTTCGCTCAATTAATTTCACGGGGATTTCATTTTGTGCAATCTCTTCATTTTTGATGATTCCTTGTAAAAATAATTTCCTGCCGATATCCTCAAGGGGGATTTCAATTGTGGTGATATTCATCATTTTAGCAATGGGCTGATTATTGAAACCAATTAGTGCGAGGTCGTCTGGTATCCTAACATCTAAATTTTGCGCACAAGTTACAATCCCTGCCGCGACCTCATCGCTCGTCACAAGCAATGCTGTGGGAGGATTAGACATTTGTTTAATCCGATTTATTACCTTTTCTCCATCCTCAAAGTGAAGACAATCCTCATAAATATAGGCAGGGTCAAAAGGCAAATGATAGTTCTTGATAAAATGCATATACGCTAATTTCCTGTTTCTACTATTTGTTCCTGATTTCCGTCCGATGCAATAACCGATTTTATGATGACCTTTTTGATGCAAGTAATCTAAGGCGAAATGGAAACTTTTATAGTGATCCACAAATATGGAGGATACGTTTTTCCCTCTAGTATCTTCGCATAAAACAATGGGCCCAAAAGGCAAATACGCTTCGATTGTCGACCAAGTACATATTCTCGAGCAAATAATTAACGCATCAATCTGCTTTTGTTTTAGCATTTGAAGGGCTTCTAATTCCCTGGTCTCCGCGTAATTGGTCTGAAATAAAACCAACTTGTAGTTGTTTTGTAACGCTTCATTCGCTATCCCTTTAATTAATAGTGCAAAGTAAGGGTGATCGATAAAAGGAACAACCACACCAACAAGAAAGGTTTTCCCCATACTTAAATGGACGGCATTAATATTTTGTTGGTAGTTACTCTGTTTAATCGCTTCTAAAACTGCACCCCTTTTTTCTTCACTTACATAAGGATGATTATTTAACACTCGAGAAACTGTTGTTACAGATACCCCTGCCATCTTCGCCACATCTTTAATGTTTGTCATACAAGTACCTTCCTTAGCGGTGCCTGACACCATTGCAATCCCGCGATTTTCAGTTAATGTTTGCATAATTGTTTTATTATAACTTTATCTTAAAAATAAAAATAATATATTTGTTTGTAGAATACTAGTTGACTTTATTAATATACAATAGTAATATAGTAAATCTGATGAGGGCATTGCGAAAGAGGATATGATCTTCCTAAAAAATAATCCTTCACCAGTTGACAAAAATGATATTGATTGATATGATAAAAACCTCGCTGATTCAAATGAAGTTATTTCAAAATAATACTTGACTTTATTGAAGCGAGATGATACAATATTATTCTGTCACAAAATAGTTCTTTGAAAACTAAACAAAGCAGAAACGTCAACAAATTTTTTATTAGTGAATCTTTCGTCAGAAAGTGAAGCTAAGCCAACGTAACAAAATGAGCTAATCAACTTTCTTGGAGAGTTTGATCCTGGCTCAGGACGAACGCTGGCGGCGTGCCTAATACATGCAAGTCGAGCGAATCTTTAGGAGCTTGCTCCTGAAGATTAGCGGCGGACGGGTGAGTAACACGTGGGCAACCTGCCTGTAAGACTGGGATAACACCGGGAAACCGGTGCTAATACCGGATAATCCTTTCCCTCTCATGAGGAAAAGCTGAAAGTCGGTTTTGGCTGACACTTACAGATGGGCC